>WRGY01000122.1 GCA_009786925.1 Defluviitaleaceae bacterium
GCATATCAAAGTGTAACAGGCATAGCGGGATACACTCTGATTTACAACTCACAGGGGCTTTTGCTTTCTGCCCACACGCCATTTGTTTCCGTAAAAAATGCCGTGGAAAATGAAGACGACATCCTGAGCGACACATTCTATATCGAACACAACGACAGCAGAATAAAAATCGCCGACACCGACGTAGGCGAAAACATACGCGAAAAAATCGGCGACCTAAAGCTACTGCTCGAGGCCTATAGGAAGGGCGAAATTAAAGAAAGTTGATTGTCATTTTCCCTACACATCCCTGCATACAATAGTTAAAAAGGGGATGGTACATATGAAACAAATCACCCATGAAAATATCAAACAAATGGATATCTCGCTCGGTGGCGGGATTTTTGGCGAAAAAGCGCGGATAGACACGATAAATCATCCTGTCCTTGTAATCGGCCTCGGAGGTACAGGCACAGACGCGCTTTTGCGTCTAAAATATCAAATAAGTCGCCGCTTTAAGCTGCCCGAAAACCAAGTGACAAAGCAGAAGAAGGCAAAGCCCGACAATATAGAATATCTTGCACTCGAAACAAATGAACATGACCGAAAAAAATACAAAGGCATGAGCCTTGACCCATATACAGAGATGGCTTTATTGTCCAATGCAGGAATCGGCGCGATTTTAAACAATCGCTCTACCATGCCTGACTACATAAAAAGCTGGCTAAACCCCGAGCTTACCATCACAGACGGCACAAAGGGCGCGAGTGGCAACCGCCAAGCAGGGCGGCTTTTATTATTCGAAAAAATAAATACAGTGGTGGATGCCATCGGAAACAAAATACGCAGTCTGCGTACAGAGCAGGAGAATAAACTGCTTGTATTTATGCTGTCGGGGCTGTCAGGTGGTACGGGTGGCGGTATGTTCCTTGATGTGGCATATATCATCCGCGGAATAATGGAGCGCGAGTACGGTAGCAAAGGTGTAGACAAGGTAGAAATCACAGGCTATCTGGTAACACCCGACGTACATCTTGCGGGCAACAACATGAGTATCCATACAGAAGAATATATCCAACGCAATGGCTATGCGGCATTAAAAGAACTCGACTATTTTATGAATATCGAAGAACGCATGATGCATGGACTCGGCGAACGATTTTCTCAAAAATATGGTACACGTCTTGATGTAAACTCAGCCCTCGCACCGTTTAATCTCTGCCACCTCGTGAGTGCATGTAATATCGACGGCGTTATGCTAAAGGGAGCGTATGACTATTGCATGAATGTTATCGCAGAAAATATCGTAAACTTTTTGGCTCTCGAGGACAAAGAGTCCGGCAATGAGTTTGCCATACAGGATTATCACAGCAATCTGATTTCTAACATCGGCACCATGAAGTCAAACCTCCCTCAGGAGATGCCCCACTGTGCAAATTTTTGTTATAACATAATAGGCGCGTCCTCAGCGGCAATACCCACAGAAGGAATCAACTCGTATCTGGCATACTCCCTGTTTACAGAGCTTTCTCCTATGTTTGAAGCAGAGCCTGACGACCATGAGCTACAGCAATTTGCCGACAGCATTGGGTTGGATATAAACGCACTCGGTGCAGACCTCGCACGCAATCTCCCCACCATAAAGCTCGACTACGCCGAGACTGACTACTACAGCTACCAAAACGTAATAAAAACTCGTCGTGTAAATGTCGCAGAAAAATTAGAAGAGCAATATACCGCCGCAAAACGCAACCTATCCGACTCTCGTGAGTTTACCACCCTCGTCATAGAAAAAATCAAAAACGAAATCCGCGATATATTTTTAAAGCGGGGCGCATTCTATGTGACTCGCCTAATCACAAGCGACCGAAACCCCTGTCTGCTCGCTCGTCTCGACGCATATATGAAACATCTGCAAGAAAAAATCAGCCAACTGGCTCAAGAACAGGATGCATACGAAATCACAGCCGACACCCGACTGGAAGAAGCCGCAAAAGCCCTCTTCTTTAGCCGCGAAAACAAAAAAAATGCATACATTGAGTCCAAAATTCATGTTTATCAAACAAAATTGCAAAAAGACTGCTACACACGTCTCGGTGATATTTATAAAGAAATCCGTCTGTCTCTTGAACAAGAAAACGATAAAACCTACGCTCCCCTTGCAGAAATCTTAAAAGAAGTAAATAAAGTCCTTTCCTCAAATGCAACCCTCCTGCAAGACAGTCCCGATGAGTCCGCAAAAAACTATCAGTGGGACGTGATTAGCGTAACCGACACCGCTACAGAAATCGAAAAAACACTAAAAGAAATAGGCTATGACAATCTGCATCGCGAGTTTAATAAATCTCTGCTGGAAAACTCAACAGACATCACACAGACATTGTCCGACCATATATACGACAGTTTTAGCGAGTTTTTATCGCATACGATGTCCGAGTTTACAGGCTTTCGCTATGGTAAAGACAGGCTCATAGAGTCCGTCATCGAGTCAGAAATCGCACCTCGGCTATATCGTGATGCCAAGCCGATTTTTGACCTTGATAACGCGGCAGGGATTTTCAACTTCCCCAGCTACGGCATGGTAAGCGTTCCTGCCAATACGCCCGATATTTTGCGAGGTATCGAAGCATATCAAGGACATGCGCTGGCAAATCTTCGTTTTAATATAAGAAAAAGCAGTATCACCGACCGTATTTTTTGGCTAAACACACAAAACGGAATACCACTTTTTGCATACACACCCATCCGCGTTTACGAGGAGCTGTATGAGCGCACGATTAACACACGCGAAGGTGTGGGCCGCCATTTGGTGATGAACGAAAAAGAAAACTGGCGCGACCTCCCCTCCCCCATCCCCGAAAAGCTATGGGGTGACACCTATACAAATTCTCGTCAAAAACAGCTCAATGACAAAGCCCGCCAAATATATCAAAAAAGTTCACATAAATACGAAGAGGACTTTTTTATCCGTTGCCCAAAACTAATCGAAAAATCAGCAGGTACCGACACAGACCAAACCGACGACTTCCTGCGTGTACTTGTCTGCGAGGCCATAGTAAAACGCGGTGCGCAGTATCTCTTCGAAAAGGAACTCGAAGATGACCCATGGCCACCATTTGTAAACCTTATAGACCACGCAGACTATCCCGAGTATGCCATGTTTTCCACATACAAAAAACTTGAGGCGAGCCGCAAAACAGCATTAAAAAGAAAGGCCAAATCTCACGAGGAGAAATGGCCCGAAGAAAAATTAATAATCGCATTAAAAAAGTGGCAAGGCAAAATCGCCGTCCGAAAAAATCAACTCGACAACGAAATATGGAAACATCCACATGGCCAAACCATGTACAGCTTTTACAAAAACGCCCTACTGCGGCTCAACTCACAACTTTCCGCACTTGCGGGATAGTCACAACTTTTGTTATGGAGAGGCTTAGGTTTTCTGCCAAATTAAGCTCTTCGCCTGTGTCCATCATTTCCACTATGGGGCGCAGGATGTTGTCACTGTTTTTGACTACCGCCAGACGACTATCATTTAATTCTACAGCTGTACCCACAGGGTATAGCTGTAATTTTTTTGTAAACGCCATTACTACATCGTAATCAAAGGATTTGCCCACCTCACTGCTGATTAGCTCCAAAGCATCCGCAGGTGTCATGGGTTCTCGATGCGGCCGAATGGATGTAACTGCATCATAGGTATCCGCAACAGCTATGATTTTACTAAACAACGGGATTTCGTCGCCGCTTATGCCCCTTGGATAGCCTGTGCCGTCTACTTTTTCGTGATGTAAAAGCACGGCATTCCACAGCTCCGAGTCGCCAAAGCCCTTTCGCTTTAGGCTCTCTGCCCCAATTTTTGTATGCTCCTGCATTTCAGAAATCTCATCTGTGGTCAACTTACCTTTTTTGCCCGTGATGTTTTGCGAAACAAGCGGCTTTCCTATGTCATGCAAAATAGCCGCCTTTGCCAATCTGCGCTGATGCAAAACATCCAAGCCCAGCACCTTACCCGTCGCCACAGAAAGCATGGCAACACTAAGCGAGTGGAAATACGGAAAATCTTCCACCACTTTCAAATCCTGTATATGAATATATTTAGAAATACCCGTCGCCACCTCTGCCACGAGCCTGTTGAGTACATTTTCAAACTTATGGATTACTTTATATGTGTTGGTACGGTTTACATCCTCACCGGGCGTTTGCAATGCGGCAAACAAAAGGCGTATTGCTTCTATTGCTTCTGTTTTCAGGTCAACCTTCACGGAGCTTCGGATTTTACCGGGTGTTGTGCCAAACTTTGTCACAGGTGCAGGTTTTTCCACCTTTTTTTCCACACTGCTCCCCAACAAAAGCGTACCTGTACCCGGCTCGCGTTGTACATACACAGACACCCACGAAATTTCGTGACGGTCGAAATTTTCCAGTGTTTTTTCGTCTATCTCTGTATCATGCCGCGCTATCATCATTCGACCGTCGCCAACCACTTTATAAATGGAATCCGCAAGCACCATGCCGACTTTTGCGTTTTTTGCTTTTATACGTTTTATTTCTTGCATAGCCGCCACCCCCCTATTAAAAGTATATGTTCTTATCTTACCGAGTGCAACAGCTCACCGTATGACGGCAATGGCCAGTGTTTTTTTGCAACGAGTGTTTCCAGCGTATCAACGGTTTTTCGCAATGCCGCCATAGCAGGGATTACCTTTTTGCTGTAATGTGAAGCCGATTTTTTTTGAGCCAAATTTTTTTCAAGTATCAGCAAATCTTCTAAAAGTGCGGCAGAGAGATTAGAGATATTTTCTAACAAGTATTTTTCCAGAGAGTTGTTATACTCACTTTTTTTATTTATCAGGTCTGCCAGCTCTCTTTGATAATCGAGTACAGCAGGTATGATTGCGCCTTTTAACAGTTCTACCATGGCATAAGCCTCAACATTTACTGTTTTACAAAAATTTTCGTGATGTATGTCGCAGCGCGAGTGCAATTCCCCTTCGGTAAGTACACCATGGAGAGTAAAAAGCTCTACGACTTTAGGCTCGACAAGTGCAGAAAAAGCGTCTGCCGCCTCAGGGATGCTTGATAAGCCGCGGCGTGCGGCTTCTTGTTCCCACTCAGCAGAGTAGTTGTCGCCATTAAAGATTATCCGTTTATGCTCACGTAGGGTACGACGGATGATTTTCCATACGCGAGGCGTAAACTCCGGATGTTTTTCCAACTCATCTGCAAATTGGCGCAGAGACTCGGCCACAGTTGTGTTAATTGCAATGTTCGGTCCTGCAATAGAAAATGACGAACCAAGCATTCTAAATTCGAATTTATTGCCCGTAAAAGCAAACGGCGATGTACGATTGCGGTCGGTTGTATCCTTCAAAAAATTTGGCAAAACCGTTGCACCTGTTTCCAGCTCATGATGTTCTATATTTTCATATTCTTCTTTTGCCTCAATAGCATTTAATATACCGCCCAGCTCATCTCCGAGAAAAATTGAGATAATGGGGGGCGGTGCCTCACTTGCACCGAGTCGATGGTCATTACCCGCACTTGCACATGAGCAACGCAACAAATCCTGATATTCATCCACAGCCTTGATGACCGCGGCAAGGAATAGCAAAAATTGTGCATTCTCATGCGGTGTCTCGCCCGGCTCCAACAAATTTGCACCTTTGTCTGTAGCGAGAGACCAGTTATTATGTTTACCGCTCCCATTTACCCCCGCAAACGGCTTTTCGTGAAGTAGACATACAAGCCCATGACGGTCGGCTATGTTTTTCATCATATCCATTGTTAGCTGGTTGTGGTCGGTGGCGATATTAGCTTTTGCATATATAGGTGCGAGTTCGTGCTGTGCAGGGGCGGCTTCATTATGTTTTGTTGTAGCATATATGCCGAGCCTCCATAGTTCTTCTTCCAGCTCTTTCATATAAGCCGCAACACGAGGTTTTATACTGCCGTAGTAGTGGTCGTCCAGCTCCTGCCCCTTGGGTGGACGCGCACCAAAAAGTGTTCGACCGCTATATACTATATCCGGGCGACGTGCGCATATTTTTTTGTCTATCAAAAAATACTCTTGTTCGGGCCCTACCATCGGCAAAACAGCGTTTGCACTCGTATTGCCAAACAAACGCAGAATCCTCAAAGCTTGTTTATTGATGGCCTCCATGGATTTCAAGAGTGGGGTTTTTTTATCCAATGCTTCGCCACTGTAGGAACAAAACGCGGTGGGTATAAAAAGTGTTCCTTCCTTTATAAACGCATAAGAAGTTACATCCCAAACAGTATATCCCCGCGCCTCAAACGTAGCTCTCAGCCCACCACTCGGAAAACTGGATGCATCAGGCTCCCCGCGTACCAAAGATGACCCGGAAAACTGCATAAGAGCCTTTCCGTCACCCGCAGGCACGATAAAACTGTCGTGCTTTTCTGCTGTAACCCCCGTCATAGGCTGAAACCAATGCGAAAAATGTGTCGCGCCTTTTTCTGTTGCCCAGTCTTTCATTGCGTTTGCTATTACATTTGCGGCATCAAGCTCCAGCGGAGTATTTTGAGACATAGTTTTTTTCCATGCTTTGTATACTTCCTTTGGCAACCGTGTTTGCATTACCGATTCGTTAAAAACCATACTACCGAAGATTTCAGGCATTTTATTCATTATGACACGCCCCTTTGGCGATTTTTAAATTCATTATACACAAATTATTTTTGAAAAGACATGTTTTTATTTTTCTATATAAACATAATAAAAAATATGATATAGTCTTAAAATGCTTTCAAAGCAATGGAGGTGCAGTATGAAAGAACAACTTCGCATCGGAGTATTAACAAGCGGGGGCGACGCTCCGGGTATGAATGCAGTTATCCGGGCAGTGGTGCGCACAGCCGTACATCACGGTATGCGCGTTTATGGTATAAAAACAGGCTACGAAGGTTTGTTTAAAGGCGATATAGACGAACTCACTGCTGACGATGTTTCCGGGATTATCCACCATGGCGGCACGATTTTACGTACAGCGCGCTGTACAGAAATGCATACCGAAGAAGGCCAAGCTCGTGCGGCCGAAGTGTGTAAAGTCTTACGCCTCGACGCAATGATTGTAATCGGCGGCGATGGGTCATTCAAAGGTGCTGTTTCACTTGCAAAACATGGGGTTAATGTCATCGGTATCCCGGCAACCATAGACCTTGACATGGATTGCAGTGAATATACCATCGGCTTTGATACAGCAGTTAATACTGTCGCAGACGCAATTGTACGTATACGTGACACATCTACGAGCCACGAGCGATGCTCTGTGGTAGAGGTCATGGGACGCAATGCGGGTTATCTTGCACTCTGGTGCGGTCTTACGGGTGGGGCAGAAGAGGTGCTTATACCCGAAAATCCCATTGACGTAAAAACCGTAACAGAGCAAATACTAAAAAACCGTGCAAAGGGCAAACGACACAACCTGGTAGTAGTGGCGGAGGGCATCGGCGATAGTGTAAACCTGTCAAAAGAAATAGAGCGTGTGCTTGGTATAGAAGCCCGAGGTACAATCCTCGGTCACTTACAGCGTGGAGGCACACCTACTGCCGTGGACAGGATGCACGCTACAGTGATGGGTCATATGGCAGTAGAGGCCATAAAAAACGGCACCGTAAACAAGGTTGTAGTCTACAAAGACGGCAAACATGAGCTGATGGATATTAATGAAGCATTAAATGCGAAACGAGAGTATGACCAAAAAATGTACGACCTAATAAAAATAATGGCAATCTAGGAGGGGTGTTTTACAATGCGTAAAACAAAGATTATTGCAACAATCGGCCCTGCAAGCTGTGAGCTTGATACAATCAGGGAGATGATGAAAGCAGGGATGAACGCAGCGAGATTCAATTTTTCGCACGGCGACTATGAGTTCCATGGAAAACTGATGGATAACGTGATGACTGCGAGGGAAGAGCTAAACCAACCCATCCCTCTTATTTTGGACACAAAAGGACCTGAAATCCGCACAAAGACTTTTAGTACAGATAAAATTTACTTGGAGCAGGGACAGGAGTTTACCCTGACCACAGAAGATATTGTCGGCGATGACACACGTGTAGCCGTCACCTACGAAAATCTTCCTCGTGATTTAAACGTAGGCAACCGTGTCTTGATAGACGATGGTCTAATCGAAATGCAAGTAACCGAAATCAAGGGCAATGAAATAAAATGCGTACTCATAAACTCCGGATTTTTGGGTAATCGCAAAGGAATTAACATACCTGACGTATTTGTAGACCTACCCTCCCTCACAGAAAAAGACGTGGAGGATATCAAATTCGGAATCAAAAAGGGCGTAGACTGGATTGCCGCCTCTTTTGTACGCACGGCAGAGGATATTATTAATATAAGAAAAGTCCTGCTCGATAACGACGGAAAACATGTGCAAATTATAGCCAAGATAGAATCCAGAGACGGCGTAAACAATATAAACAGTATTCTTGACGTGGTAGATGCAGTAATGGTAGCACGCGGCGACCTCGGTGTAGAAATTTCACCGGAAGAAGTACCCATAGTGCAAAAGGACCTTATCCGTCGTTGTATCCTAGCAGGCAAACCTGTAGTGACAGCCACACATATGTTGGAATCCATGTGCAGCAACCCACGTCCCACCCGCGCAGAAGCCTCTGACGTAGCAAACGCAATCTTTGATGGCACAGACTGTGTTATGCTCTCGGGTGAAACAGCAGGAGGAAAATACCCGGTAGAATCCATAAAAATGATGGCACGCATTGCGTCCAAATCCGAAAGCACCATAGAATACGAAAAACAATTCTCTTCTAATCATCAAAACCTAAATAAAAACGTAACAAATGCAATCAGTCACGCCGCTGTATTTATGGCAACAGAGATGGACGCGGCCTGTATCGTACCTGTTACGGATTCGGGCTTTGCGGCACGTATGGTTTGCCGCGCTCGTCCGAGATGTCCTGTTCTTGCTGCAACTTCTGACCCTGTAGTCTATCGCCAACTCAATCTGCTATGGGGATGTACACCCATGCTTTCGGCAAGACCATTCGAAGGCGACAGCGAGGTTTTTGATATCGCCGAGGCACTTGTTTTGCAATCTCGCCTTGTCAAAAATGGCGAAATCATGGTCGCACTTGCAGGTGTACCAGTCGGCTCCGCAGGTGCAACAAACACTATCCGTGTACGAACCATAGGAGATGTTATCCTTAGCGGCAAAGGAAATAAAAAAGGCATAGTGCGTGGCACCACTCGCGTGGTCACCAAAGAGGATGACATGACCACCTTCGAAAAAGGAGACATCCTGATATGCACACAGACCGACGACTCCATGCTCGAATGCATAAAACTAGCCCGCGCCCTAGTAATAGGTTCATGGGAAAAATTGGACTTTAGCCATGCAAAAACCGTTGCAAAAGCCTTAAACATACCTCTGCTTCGCGCAGATGTACGTGTGGTTGATTTTGTAAAAACAGGCATCCCTGTAACTGTAGATACCGACGAGGGACTTCTCCTCAATGGATTCAAATAAAAAAATGGAGGAACAAAAATGTTTAATTTAGTAGTAGACAGTGGTTGTGATGTCAGCAAGGAACTCATCGAGGGTGATAACATCACCCTGACTCACATTCCGCTTAATATGCAAGTTGAGGACAAAGTTTTTGTCGACAGTGACGATGTGAATCTCGACGAATATATGTCCGCAATGGAAGCCAGCAAAATCGCTGTTAAAACTTCTGCGCCTTCACCCAGCTTATTCTTTGAGCAATATAAAAAGGGTGATGATGTTTTTGTCATTACCCTTTCAAGCAAGCTAAGTGCAACTTATCAAAGCGCAATGTCTGCAAAAGACATGTATGTCGAAGAATGTGGCAAAAAGTTTATACATGTATTTGACTCCATGACTGCCGCTATAGGCGAAGGCGTAATCGCTATGAAAATCGCAGAGCTTGCCAAACTCGGTGCAGGCGCGACAGAAATCGTAGAACAGGTAAATGCCTACATCCGCGACATGAACACATACTTTATCCTCGACAAATTTGACAACCTGGTAAAAACAGGCCGCGTAAAACCCTACATCGCAAAAGCCGCCTCCTTTTTAAATGTAAAACCCATCTGTGGTGAAGAAAACGGCGAGATAAAAATGATTGACAAAGCACGCGGCTACACAAAGGCAGTAAAAAAACTTGTTCAAATTATAAAGGAAAACACACCGGACATTGAAAACAGAGTAATAGGAATCACCCATGTAAAAGCCTACGAAAAAGCCCTCGAACTAAAAGAAGAACTACTCTCGCACCTGAAAGCGAAGGACATAATCATCCAAGAATGCAGAGGCATAACAACAACATATGCCAACCGTGGCGGGGTAGTTGTAGCATTGTAAAAAACATTTTTATCGGGGTTGCCTCATTAAGAGCAACCCTGTTTTTACATAATATGACAAAAAGCTTGCATTTTTTTACAGGATGTGGTATATTCCTCCTGCAAATAACAAAATTTTGGGGGGAATTACCATGAAAGCAACCGGGATCACAAGGAAAGTAGATGAGCTGGGCAGGATTGTCATACCTGTAGAGCTTCGGAGGATGCTTAGCATCAAAGATAAAGACTATTTGGAACTTTTTGTAAACGAGGATACTATTGTCCTCAGGAAGTATGACCCTGCTTGTATTTTTACCGGTGCGGCAGATGAACTCATTGAGTTTAATGGGCGGAGAGTATCTAAGGTAGCAATTGCGGAGTTGGCCAAAGCTGCGGGTCTAATTTGATTGTATTAAAAGGAATCACAAAATCTTTCCGCGTGGCCAAGCGTCACGCGGGATTTTTGCGTGCCGTCGGCGCGCTTTTTTCGCGTGAATACGAAACGATTTATGCTTTGCGTGATGTTAGCTTCGAGGTGGGCGGCGGAGAAATGGTTGGTTACATAGGCCCTAATGGAGCAGGAAAAAGCACGACAATCAAAATCATGTGCGGAGTGCTTACGCCGGATGGAGGTGAGTGTGTGGTCAATGGACGTGTGCCTTGGCGGCACAGGGTCACACATGTACGAGATATAGGCGTGGTTTTTGGGCAGAGGAGCCAGCTTTGGTGGGATGTACCTATCATCGACAGCTTTGAGCTGATAAGGGATATTTACAAAACACCGCAAAGTATTTATAAAAAAAATCTTGATGAACTGACAGAAATTTTGGAGCTTGGGGAAATCTTAAAAACACCTGCACGCAGTCTTAGCCTCGGCCAAAGAATGAGATGCGAAATCGTAGGGAGTCTGTTGCATAATCCCAAAATTTTGTTTCTTGATGAGCCAACAATCGGACTAGACGCAGTCTCCAAGATTGCAGTACGTGAGTTTATCCGCAGGCTAAACAAAGAACGCGGCACTACGGTTTTGCTCACCACTCACGACATGCAGGATATAGAGGCTTTGGCTTCACGAATAATTTTGATTGGCAAGGGAGAAGTACTGCTGGATGGCGGCCTTGATGACCTTCGTGAGCGTGCGCCCTATAATGCAAATGCCGAAGAAGCCGTCGCCGCATTATATAGGGAATATGAGATATGAGACCTTTTTTTGCATTGTTTCGAATTCGGTTTGCTAATTCTTTGCAATATCGTGTAGCGGCGATTGCAGGATTAGCCACGCAGTTTGCTTGGGGTTTTATGTATATTTTAGCGTTCAGAGCTTTTTATGCAGAAAATCCTGCCGCGTTCCCGATGACCATGGAACAAACAATCTCTTATATATGGTTGCAACAGGCGTTTGTTGCATTATTTTTTATCTGGTTCTGGGAAAGTAGCATTATTGAGTCTGTGGAAAGCGGAAGCATCGCCTACGAAATGGTACGCCCCATAGATTTATATGGCAAGTGGGTGGTAACAGCGGCGGCGACTCGAATTTCTCGATGCATATTGCGAGCCACGCCTATCTTGGCGATTGCATTGATTTTGCCTGTACAGTTTCGGCTGTCGGCAGATATGGGACCGGCCGCAGCAGGGCTGTTTTTGGTCAGCGTAACCTTGAGCCTTGGGGTAGTGTTAGCATTCTCTATGCTGGTATATATGTCGGCATTTTATACAATCAATAGTATGGGCGTGAGGATTATGGTAGCCGTCGGCGCGGATTTTTTAGCTGGTGGATATATACCTATTCCGTTTTTTCCGGAAATATTACGTAGAATTGTTGAGCATTCACCCTTTGGAGCCATGCAAAACATGCCGCTACTCATTTTTAGCGGATATTTGCGCGGAGCAGATTTGGCCAGAGGAATGAGCTTGCAGATATTTTGGCTTGTTGCGCTTGTCTTGATGGGGCGTGCAATTATGACACGAGCATTGCGACGAGTTGTGACACAGGGGGGCTAAGATGTGACTCTGTATCTTAGATATGTTTCCATGCATTTTAAAAGCCAAATGCAGTATAAGGTATCCTTCTTTTTTACTGCGATAGGACAATTTTTGGTGGCGTTTGCCACTTATTTGAGTGTGCGATTTTTATTCGACCGTTTTGACTCTGTGGGTGGGTTTTCTTATGAGGAAGTGTTGCTTTGTTTTGCAGTGATTATCAGTGCGTTTTCATTGGGGGAACTATATGGACGTGGCTTTGACCGTTTTCCGCTTTTGCTTGGCAACGGCGGGTTTGACCGCGCTCTGGTACGACCACGAAATTTAGTTTTTCAAGTAATGGCCTCTCAACTTGAGTTTTCAAGAATAGGCCGAGTTGTGCAAGCTATTTTAATTTTTATTTATGTAATCCCAAGGAGCGGTATAGACTGGACATGGGATAAGGTGCTTACATTGTTACTGATGGTCGTATGTGGAAGCCTATTATTTTTTGGGCTTTTTGTTGTATATGCGGCGTTCGCTTTTTTTACTGTAGAAGGTCTGGAATTTATGAACATCCTTACAGATGGCGCAAGGGAGCATGGGAGACTGCCATTTTCTGTGTATGGTGAAGGTGTGTTAAAGTTTTTAACCTTTGTTGTGCCGATTGCCCTCGTGCAATATTATCCTCTGCTATATATTATCGGGCGCGAAGAGAGTCTGTTTTTTGCATTGACTCCTGTGCTGTCTTTGGTTTTTCTTTTGCCTTGCTATGCATTTTTTAGATTTGGGCTTAGGCAATATAAATCTACAGGGTCTTAGCCCTTATATCAAACCCATGAATATCCATAAAACCGCACAAATCACTGCCGAAATCACCCCATGCAAAAACTTTGCAAAAATATACGTATGTATTTTAATGCCTGTCTCTGCAATAAAATGAAAAGTTTGTGCATGTACAGAAAATCCGCCAAACGCTATCACAAAAGCCGCCGCCGCAAGTGTAGTCGTACTCGGCACGAGCGATGAAATCCTCCGCGCCCCGCTTGTCACCTCTACCAACCCACCTACCACTCCGCCAAAAATAGTATCATCGGACAAACCCACCACATCAAAAACAGATATAACCACGCTAAAAAAAATAATCAAACCTCCGATAACGGTAATTGAGTCCATCGAACTTTTAACGGCTTCTCCGAGTATTCTTCCCGCGGAATGCACGTTTGGTCTCGTACTTTCTCTTTTTTCACCCTGAGATAAAGTAGAATTATTTCTCGACTTCAAGAGAAAACCAACAGACAAAGCCCCTAAAACATGGGATAGCCATAAAACATAACCGACCCTCGTGCTATTAAACATCCCCACCCCTACCGCCCCTAGTATAAAAAGCGGACCTGCATTGTTGCAAAATGATAATAAATGTTGTGCTTGTCGCGTGTTCAACTGGTTTTCGCGGTACAAATCTGATACTGTTTTTGCACCCATGGGATACCCGCTGGTGAGACCGGTTACAAGGCCAAAACCCGCCGCACCCGGCAGACTAAAAAATCGACGCATAAAAGGTGCAAAAAATCGCGCCAAATATCCCGAAAAACCTAACATAATCAGCATGTTTGTGACTATCATAAACGGCAAAAGCGACGGCAGTACATTGTTAAACCACAGCAACAAACCCTCACGCGCCGCCGCCAAAACAATTTGTGGAAATATTAACAAGAAAATATTGAATATTGCTAACAAAATTGCTATAATCAAAAAAACACGTCCCAAAATTTTAATATTTTGTTAACATATAGAGCGGTTATTTAAAAAATGAAAGTTGGCACATATATGGCAAACAGGCGACCACCACAAGACCGAGGCGGCGGGAATAGACGCAGACCTCCACAGGTCGAAGATTATGAATATGGACGTGTGTATATGGAACAACCACGCCCTCCTCGCCCACCAAGGAGACGTGTGCCTCATCCCGCCGCACCTCCGAGACCACAACGCATGAAGGCACCACGCCGCAGAGCAATGTCAACCTCCGCAAAAGCTGTAATTGGTTTGTTTTTTGGGTTTGTCGTAGCGTATATGGCACTTAGAGCTTACGGATTCTTTACCCAAGATGTTGATATGATGACACTTAGGCTGGGCAATATGGAAATGCAACAATCCATTCCGGGAATGATAGTGAGGTATGAAGAAGTTTTCCACGCTAACCGCGACGGGCGCGTGGTTTTTGCGGTACAAGAGTTTGACCGTGTGCGTGAAGGAGTAGCCGTAGCAAGCATACAGGACATCGAAGCAGTCCACCGCAATGAGCAAGAGCGCGCACGACTTCAGCAAGAAATCATGAATGTACACAGTATGCGGCACGCCACACCGGCAGACCCACTTATTGAGCGCGTAAACGCAAACCTACGCAATATCATGAGCCGCAACATGCACCACCATATGCAATCCAATCTATCGGACAAATACGCATTGCTGGATACGCTTACACAAATCACACGCAACCGAAACGACATGATAATAGAAGAATCTCTGCATATGCGTAATGAGCTGAGTCGTAGGCATGGAGTTCTTACGGCACAGCGAGAGTTAAGCTCCGATTATCTTTATGCGTCGCACAGCGGCATTATGTCCACCGTTATAGATGGCTACGAAGAACGCTTTACTCCAAACAATATGCGCACGCTAAACCGCGAAGAAGTGCGTACCATCGTCCCCCACGAAGCTCTCATCCCCGGCCGCGAAGTAGAGGCCGGCGACGATGTATTCAAAATCGTAGGCAATACATGGTATGTAGTCGCACATTTCCCCAATGAAATAGCACGCACATTTACTGTAGACACAGAACGACAATTCTTCTTAGAGAATGCTGTCACCGGTCGATTTGAGCGTATGCCTATGCGTATATCCTACAAATCCGACGGCGGGCATACCCATACCCTCGTGATACTCCGCAGCACACGGAATGTTATTGAGTTTTTAAACCAACGCAATGTCAATATCCGAGTAACAGACAACGTACAAAGCGGTTTTACCGTACCTACCTCTGCTATCGCTACACGCAGGTTTTTCCGCATTCCTCTTTCGCATATACATGAAGGCGCGGGCGATGATAATTATTTTATCAATCACCGACGTGATGATGTTTTTCAGATAAAGCCGATTCATATCTCCAGACGCGATGGCACCTACGCATATATATCAGAAGATTCTCTGCTTCTTTTTCCGGGGGATATTCTAAACCCCGTGGATATTGTTGATGTTTTGCATATAGTTTCGGAGGCAGATATAGGAATAGAGCGCGGAGTGTATGTCACTACTCTCAACTATGCAAGCTTCCGCGTTTTGGATATTGACCTGGAACAACTGGAAACGGGTGGACCTATATTGATAGATCCTTCTCGCAACACAAACATACGACAATTTGATACAATCGCCATCGATGCAGCCATGGTGAGACAGGGTCAAGTAGTGCGATGAGTACAACAAAAGAGAAAGTAGCCGCCATACACAAGGCAATCACTGACTCCGCGAAAAAATCGGGTCGCAAAGCCAGTGAAATCAGGCTTATCGGGGTAACAAAAACAGTGGACGTAGCCCGCATAAGCGAGCTTTTGGAGGCAGGAGTCACAGAAATCGGGGAAAATCGAGTCCAAGACATGCTCCCAAAATACGATTTTTTTGCAGAACGAGAAAACAAACCAACCGAGTGGCATTTCATCGGACATCTACAAAGAAACAAGGTGAAATTTATTGCAGACAAGGTTTCGCTCATCCATTCTGTGGACTCTTTGTCACTCGCGAAAGAGATAGATAGGCATGGCACACGACTCAAAAAAACGATAAATATTTTATTAGAAATAAATATTGCGAACGAAGCCAGCAAACATGGCATACAGCCCGACGAAATTCTCGAAATGACGAAAAACCTAGCAAACATGCGGCATGTGAGGCTTTTGGGTTTGATGTGTGTGCCGCCTTTTGTAGAAAATGCAGAAGAAAACCGCGTGTTTTTCAGAAAAATGCGAAAATTAATTGTTGACATAAATGGGTCAGGCCTGTATAGTACAAATGTAGTAGAGTTATCTATGGGCATGTCCGGTGATTTTGCAGTAGCGATTGAAGAGGGCGCGACTATGGTTAGACTTGGGACGGCACTCTTTGGAGAGCGGCCACATTAAATTTGGGGAGGTTCCAAAACGATGGCAGGATTTTTAAAAAAATTAAGTGAGAAATTATCAAACAAAATGCTTGCGCCCGGTGCAGAAGAGCATGATGGTTATTACGATGACTATGATGACAGAAGCTACTATGAAGACGACTATGACGACTATGATGACGAGCCGGAGCAATTGCAGGTGCGCTATACACAACGTAGCCAGCAACCCGCTCGAAAATCTAAAGCTACATCCTCATCCAGCTCACGTACGACTTCTTCCCGCAAAGACAATGTTTATGGCTTTGCAGGTGCTATAAATGTGCACAAACAATCGGAATCCTTTATTATGCACCCAAAAAGCATGGAGGATGCCGTAGAAATAGGCTCACATGTACGTAGCGGCAGGATGTGCATCGTAGACCTTACAGGTGTCCCTACTGCCGAAGCACAACGTATAGCGGACTATCTGTGCGGCAATACCGATGCACTCGACGGCGCAATCAACCGCATTAACAATACAATGATTACCGTTTCGCCGCCAAACCATCGCGTGATGAGCGACTACCGCGAAGAAAGCCCCTTCGAAGCCTCTTTCTTTTCAAAAAAAGCGGCGGCTAACTAATTGACAGATAGGACTCGCAGATGATTTTTGCTCTGATACGCACCATTGACTTGTTTTTTACGATACTCTATATAATGCTCTTTGCACGCATTATACTTTCGTGGTTTCCAATGGCAAACAACAGATTGCTCGATTTGCTTTATGCTTTTACTGAGCCTGTTCTTGCACCCATTCGCAAGTTGGTACACCGCTCTCCCCTAGGTGGCCCGGGAATGGTTTTGGATTTTTCGCCACTTATTGCATTCATACTGATAAGACTCGTAAATAACTTTTTAACAAATTTTTTGCGCGGTTTCTTATAAAATGGATTAACAAAAACTCACATGCCTCCATATGATACAAGTATAGCTTATATCATATGGAGGCATGTTTTATGTTTAATCAGAGTAATGAGCGCAGGCAAAGCGCGCTACACCCCATGAATCCACAGCAATCTCACCGTCCACAGCCCGCACGACCGGTACCCCTGCCACAGCCATTGCCACATCCACCACCACGTCCGCCACAGCCCATGCCGCATCCACCACATCATCCACCACATCATCCACCACGTCCGCCGCATCCCGTCACTCGTCCTACTCCCATACCTGTACCTCCCCCACCACAGCCACCTGTATTACGTCCACCCACGCCATTCACTGATTATGGTCCACAGCCTATAGTGGTTAATATCGAAAAAGCGACCCTTGATAACAACTTTTATCGCCAAACCCTTTGGACAGGGCCGCATCTTCAATCGACACTAATGTGCATCCCCCCCGGCGAGGACATCGGCTTGGAAGTCCATCCCGACAACGACCAGTTTCTCCGTCTCGAACAAGGCCAAGGTATCGTCCAAATGGGCAACAGCAAAAACAATCTCAACTATCGCCAAACCGTTTTTGCAAATTCTGCTGTCTTTGTACCCGCAGGCACATGGCATAACATCACAAACATTGGCACAGAACCCATGAAGCTCTACGTCATATATGCACCGCCACACCATCCACACGGCACGGTGCATACGACAAAGGCCGTCGCAGAAGCTATGGGAGACTAGAGATATAGCGAAATAATTCGAAAACGGACCCGCCTGTCGTTGAAAGCGCGGTGAAACGCTCGCGATTTTCAACTCGGGCGAGGCCGCTTTTCATTTATTTCGCTGTACATAGCACACCCCCTATTAAGGGCAGTTTTGAAATGTGTTGTGTGTTTCGCCCTTATCTGGCATAATATTATTCTATGTAGATGTTTTGGTCAAAACCGCTCGCGCCCCTATACGACGCGCTCCGAACACTCCCCAAAAAAGGATGCATCATTATCGACAATATGGTAAAAAAGCATTTGCGTATGTTGGTAGTTAGGCTGATACTTTTTTTAGTTGGCATTTATTTTTTTAGCTTGGGGCTATTGGATTTTACTAATGTGCGTAATATATTTAGTGGGGTGTTTTTATTTGCCTGCTGGGGGATGCTTGTTGTTGGAATGCTGTATCGGGTTATTCCAAACAAGAGGATTAGCACAGGGGCTCGGAGACATTTTTTTAATGATGAAGAAGTAACTGATACTCGCATTGTTAGCAGTTTGAACAAAAGGGTAGTATTTGTGGCAGTTGTTTGGGTTGTTTTTAATGCAGTCATATTTTTTGTCTTACATATTTTCAATATCCTAACACCTGCAGTGGCTATACTTATCACACTTTTTTACGCGCTTTGCGATGTGGTTTTTATTTTATTTTGGTGTCCTTTTCAAACGTTTTTTATGAAAAACCCTTGTTGTACGGAGTGTCGGATTTATAACTGGGATTATGCAATGATGGTTACGCCGCTTATTATTTTCCCCAGTATTTTTACAGTGAGCCTTATTTTGATGGCGGTGCTTGTGCTTATTCGGTGGGAAGTTGCGGCATACAAAAATCCGGGCCAATTTTTGCAGAATACAAAAAAAACACTTTCTTGTGCAGACTGCGAGGATAGATTATGTCACTTTAAGGGGCGGAAGAATAGAGTTTGAAAATGTCAATGCTTGTGATATAATTGCAAGAGCTATCGAAGACGTATTAGAAGGAGGCTGTGCGATGAAATTAGACAAACTGGTAATGGCGATGATACACGATGAGGACGCTTTTCACATCATGGACCACTTGAGTGCTAAGGGGTTTAGTGTTACAAAACTTGCCTCTACGGGTGGTTTTTTGCGAGCAGGCAACACCACACTCATTATCGGTGTCGCAGAAGAGCGGATTTCTGAGCTTGTCAGCATCATCGAGAAAAAATGCAAAAGCAGGAAGCAAATCACTTCGGTCAATGCTATGAATGTAAACGCCAATGAGAGTTTCGCACCATATCCTGTGGAGGTTACTGTCGGGGGCGCGACGATTTTTGTGCTTAATGTAGACGAGTTTAGGAAGGTGTAGGGGGGCAAAGCTTGTGGACACTAATATGAAGGTATCAGAAATGCTCGCGGCACGCTTTAACGAGGCTAACGCAATCGAAAAACGACCCCAGCAGGAAGATTTTCGATTTACGTTAAACAGGCTTAGTGATGAAGGATTGGCCGAGCGTTTGCAGGGTTTGCTGGGACAGATTTCTTCGCAAGGCAAGCGCGTGGCACAGCATTTGGATTTTGCCGAGCTAAAGCAGTATCGTAGCCTTGTTACCGATTTCATCAATGAGGTGGTAACGCACTCACATGAATTTAGCCGCGAAAACTTTCTCGACCGCCGCGGTCGTCACCATGTTTATGGCATAGTGAGGCTGGTAAACCAAGACCTGGATGAGCTGGCACAAGAACTTCTTAAAAAAGAAAAGGACGCTCTTACGATTTTAGAGAAAATTGATGAAATACATGGATTGCTTTTGGATATGATAGTATAATGACCGTTTTATTCGAAGGCGAGGACATGGCGGCAGTACGACATGCCGCGATGGGACTTGCGAAAAAGTTAAACTGCGAAGAAGAAAGCGCGTGCGGGCTATGCCTAAGTTGCCGCACTTTTGAAAGCGGCAACCATCCTGACATCTTTTTTGTAAAGGGAACAAAGGCAGTTGGTATTGGAGTAGAGGATGCACGCGAGCAGATTGCTTTACCCATAACGACTAAACCATTTAAGTATCGATACAAAATATTTATCATCGAGGGTAATATAACCCCGCAGGCGCAAAACGCTTTATTAAAAACCATAGAGGAGCCTGCGCCTTATGGGGTTTTTTTGTTCCTTGCTAAAAACACATTTGGATTTTTGCCTACGATTCTTTCGCGTTGTATTGTAAAAAAAATTCGAGGAAGCGAATTTGTAATCGCAAGGGAGCTTGCAGAAAAAATCGCCGACTCTGTTAAAAATGCTGATATACCAAAGGCATTTGGACTTTATAAAGAAGTTGAGTCACTTTCTAAAGAAGAACTAAACGAGTTTTTGGACGCTCTGTACGTGATTTACGGCAAAAGACGGAATTTTGATGCGGTGGATGCGATTACAAAAACCAAGCAGATTATTTCGCAAAACGGCAATTTGCAATTAGCAATCGAGCTTATGCTTTATAAAATGGCCTAGTGCCGCCTGAGGAGATTTTGATGGTTATCGTCGGAGTACGTTTTAAGGATGTTGGTAAGGTATATTATTTTGACCCGGAAAATATCGAGGCCGAAAAGCTCACGCTTGGCACGCCCGTTATCGTAGAAACAGGACGCGGTGCAGAGTATGGGACTATCGCGTTGGAAAAACAAGAGGCTGTAGTAACGCATTTGCAACCTGTGCGCAAGGTTTTACGTCTTGCCACAGAAAATGACACAATCCAAGAACAGGCCAACCGTAAAAAAGAGGATGAGGCTCGCGAGATTTGTTTGGAAAAAATAAAGGCACATAATCTGGAAATGCATCTCGTAGACGTAGAGCTTACATTCGATTTGAGCAAAATCGTATTCTTTTTTACAGCGGATGGGCGTGTGGACTTCCGCGAGCTTGTAAAAGACCTCGCCGCTACCTTCCGTATGAGAATAGAACTGCGCCAAATCGGCGTGCGTGATGAAGCAAAAATGCTAAGTGGTATCGGTATATGCGGACGTATTTTGTGTTGCGCTTCTTTCTTGGACGAGTTCCAGCCTGTTTCTATTAAATCTGCAAAAGACCAAGGACTTAGCCTTAATCCTACAAAAATTTCCGGTATATGCGGCAAACTCATGTGTTGCCTAAAATATGAAGAAGAGACATATGCCTTCTTGATGAAGGGGATGCCCGGTGTGGGAGACCTCGTGCGCACACCTAACGGCAACGGTGATGTCCTCAGCATAAATATATTGCGCCAGACAGCAAAGGTGTCTGTGACAGTAAAGCAGGGCGACGACCCTGTCACTGACATCTACCCGGTCGCAGACATAAAAGTATTAGAGCATCGCCCGCAATGCGAACGAAATTGCAACTGCGCAAAATGCAAAGGCGCGAAAAATGAATAACTTTGTACGTGTTGCGGCAGTTACGCCAAAAATCCGCGTGGCCGATTGTGTTTACAATGCCAACGCGATTATAGATGCAATAAATAAGGCGAATGAACAAAATATTCGCCTTATTTGTATGCCTGAGCTTTGCATCACGGGCTATACATGCGGAGATTTGTTTTTGCAATCATCTTTATTAGAAGGCGCGGAGACTGCACTATACAAAATCGTAGAAGAAACAAAACATTGCCATGTGGTTGCCATCGTTGGCCTGCCCATGGATTTCGGAAAACTGTATAACTGCGCCGCAGTATTTAGCCGTGGCAAGATATTAGGCATTGTACCAAAGTCCACCATACCCGATTATGGTGAGTTTTGTGAGTCGCGTTATTTTTCGGCATGGGATGGCACAATTACTTATCGTAATGGCATCCCCTTTGGTGCAAATATGCTTTTTGGATTTGCTTTTGCTGTAGAAATCGGTGAGGATTTGTGGGCGACCAATCCACCGAGTGTTCGCCATGCCACAGCGGGAGCCACTATCATCGCAAACCCTTCTGCAAGCTGTGCATCTGTCGGGAAAGCGGAAAAACGGCGGGCGTTGGTGAGCGGACAGTCAGGGCGGCTTTTGTCCGGCTATGTCCACGCAGATGCAGGCATGGGCGAAAGCACCACGGACTTAGTGTTTTCTGCACATAATTTAATCTGCGAAAACGGAAATGTGATTGCCGAGTCCGCACCTTTTGGCGATGGATTTGTTATGAGCGAGATTGACTTGGCTGCACTCGCATATGAGCGGAGGCGCATGACTACCTTTAAAAAAGACGACAGCGACTATGTACATGTGCCTTTTGTTTTGGACACAGATACCGATGTCCTGACACGCAAGTTCTCCCCTACCCCATTTATTCCTGAAAAAAACATCGCCGAACGTTGCGAAGAAATCCTAAACATACAGTCGCAGGGGCTAAAAAAAAGGCTGGAGCATATCGGCGCAAAATCAATAATCGGCATTTCGGGCGGGCTGGACAGCACCCTCGCACTGCTTGTGGCGGCACGAGCGAGTAATAAAAACGGAATTACTGCTATCACCATGCCCTGCTTTGGTACTACGACCCGCACAAAAACCAATGCGCATAAACTCTGCGAGGCACTTTCTATATCCTGCCGCGAAATTGATATAACCGAGCAGACACGTCAACATTTACACGATATTTCTCATCCAAGGGAACAACATGACACCACTTACGAAAACGCACAAGCGCGCATCCGCACCCTCGTACTCATGAATATAGCAAACCAAGAAAACGGCATAGTAATCGGCACAGGCAGCCTCTCGGAGCTTGCACTCGGCTGGGCAACCTATAACGGCGACCACATGAGTATGTACGCAGTAAATGCAGGCGTACCAAAAACGATGGTGCGCAACATAGTAAAACATATTTTGCAAACAACAGAAAACGCCGCGTTACAAGATGTACTTGCAGATATACTGGATACCCCCGTGAGTCCCGAGCTTTTGCCGCCTAAGCAAGACGAAATCACACAAAAAACAGAAGAAGTCGTCGGGCCGTATGAGCTGCATGATTTTTTCATATATCACACATTGCGGTGGGGACGCACGTCAGAGCAGGTGTTGGGGCTTGCGAAGATAGTTTTCAAAGGCATCTACACGCATGACGAAATAAAAAAATGGCAAGCGGTTTTTTATCGAAGATTCTTATCGCAACAATTCAAAAGAAATTGTCTGCCCGATTCTCCAAAAGTCGGAAGCATCTCTCTATCCCCACGAGGCAACTGGCGTATGCCCAGTGATGCATCCAACTATTTATAGGGGTTGCAATGTCAACCCCTATAAATAGTTATTTTGACTCGCTACTCAGGCAATGCGTTCACTCATTTCGCGATTTTCCTTCGGAAAACGCTGATTCGTTCACGGCCTTCGCTTTACGCTTCGCCAAAATTTTGAATTTATAGGGGTTGCCTCATGTGGAAAACACGCGGCCTTCGAGGCAGTGCATTTGAAGAAATGATAGACCTTACAAACCGTCTATACACACAAAAAGGTTTAGCAATCATACAAAAAGTACCCACGCCAATCACGCCGATTGCCGTGGACAACAAGGCACGTATAATCACCCACGCTTATTTTGAAAAGAAAAGCACCGTTGACTTTATTGGTGTGGCGCAAGGGGTTGCGATTTGCTTTGACGCTAAGGAAACAAGGCAGTTGCGATTGCCACTGCGAAATATCCATGCGCATCAGCTCGAATTTATGGAGAATTTTCGCAAGCAAAATGGGGTTAGTTTTTTGCTTGTAAATTTTGCAACAAAGAATGAGATATTTTTGCTGCCAAGTGAGAATTTAGCACAGTTTGACAAATCCATACCCTACTCCGAATTTGACCGAAAGCTTATTGTACCAAACGAAGGTGGTTTTCCTGTGCATTATCTGGTGGCGATTAATGCCTACCTTGCGGACAGGGATTAGCGTTTCGGACCCCCCTTATTGTTATGCATTTGTTTGCAGCACACACACTGCCCTCGAGGGTTTGCTCACAGGTCGTGACTATCCTTATACCGATTCTTGCCGAGCTGTAGGATAGCTCTATCTCGGCGATATTTGCGGCGAACTCATTCCACTGGGCTTGCTGTCCCGACCTTTGGGGCTGGCCGATTTGTAATATTTCTGCGTTTAAACGAAAGCCGTATGTATGCCACTCCCACCCGGGATACGCTGTCCTGCCCCTTCGTTGGTATAACGCCAACTCACCCATTACATAATCACTTATCACAATGCATCGCGACATTTGAAAATTGGTTTTGAGAGCGTCCATAGAAATGCGGGCATTCTCAAACGCGCTCTGTCGCTCCATCATGCCTGTGGCAGAAAGTGCAGAATGTTGCCACACAAAAAAGAGTCCCGCAGATAAAATAAGCCATAACCCCAGCGCGATTACTGTTTCTAACAGCGTATAACCCTTAGCCATCCCTGTTTAACGCTCTGATTATTTCTTCAGCGGTGGTGTGACCAAGCTTTAAAGCGCGAATTGCATTATGACGCAACGCCTCTTTTTTTCGCAAATCCATTGCAAATTCTATTGGATTTTCTGCAATTTTTCGGCGCGCTTCTTCATCAAATATAATGTATTCATATATGGCAAAGCGAGAGCTGTAGCCTGTTTGGTTGCAATGTACACAGCCAACGCCCTCATACACAGCGATGTCATCTGGCAGTTTTAAGATTTGTGCTTGGCGCGGGGTCAGCATCGCACGAGTAGAGCATTCGCGACAAATTTTGCGCACAAGACGCTGTGAAATTACGCCGTTTAGGGCAGATGCCGTGAGATATGTTTCGATTCCCATATCTGCCAAACGTTCTATTACCCCTGCGGCATCGTTTGTATGTAGCGTGCTTAACACTACATGCCCCGTGATTGCGGCCTGTATTGCTATGCGGGCAGTTTCTTTGTCGCGGATTTCGCCGACCATAATGATGTCGGGGTCTTGGCGAAGGATGTGACGCAACGCACCTGCAAAGGTAAGCGCGTGCTTGTCCACGTTTACGTGGCTCACTCCCTTGATTGGACTTTCTACGGGGTCCTCGACGGTGACAATGTTAAGGGATTCGCTATCGAGTTCTTCTAAAAAGCAATTTAATGTTGTAGATTTCCCGCTTCCGGTTGGGCCTGTCATAAATATCGCGCCATATGGCCGCGAAAAAAGCGCGGTTAGTCTCTCTAGGTCGTCTGTGAAAAATCCAAGCTCGTCTTTTCTTAGCCTGCTCTTTTGCAAAATGCGTATCACGGCCTTTTCTCCATATGCGGTGGGCAATGTGCTAAGTCTAAAATCTACGCCTTCATTAGAAAAATGTCCATCTTGCGGCAGGCGTTTTTCTGATATGTCCAGCCCTGATATTACTTTTAGACGCGAAATCACATTTGGCAAAAGCGAAATATCAACGGTGCTATATGTCACTAATATACCATCAACGCGATACCGCGCACGTAAAAAACCTCCAAACGGCTCTATATGAATATCGCTCGCACGATTAAGCACCCCTGCCTCCAGCAGGGAATCTATAAACTGCACCGCAGGTGCCGAAGAAATTTCTGCCAAAAGTTCATCAGAAATCTCTACATTATGGCCGTGGTTTTTCAAGACTGCATCCATCAAAAATCGTGATGCGATGGAGTCAATTTCTTCTTCGCCAAAAATTTTGTTTATGTAAAAACGCAGGTCATCCTCTTCTGCAAATATCGGAATGATAAAATGTTCAGTGATGTCGGCAATATGTGTAAGAGCGGCAACATCAGAAGTCTCACTTATGGCAACCAGCAAATGTCCTTCATCGTCAAAGCCAATAGGCAAAGCGGTATACCGCGTCGCACCTTCAAAACCCAAAAGCCGTGCAGCATCTACATTGATTTCTACTTCTGCAAGCCGCACAAAATCAGTTATCATAAATCCATAATCCCGAGCAAGTTTTCTTCGCCCTTGTAGGTTTCCACCTCGCGCAGACTTCGGTTTATTGCATTTGTGCGTGTGCCGCGTAGATTTTCCAGTTCACTGCCCGCCTGTGTAATACGCTGGTGGGCTTTTTGCAATACATCCTCAAATTTTTCAAATTCTTTCTTGACCGCGCCCAGAGTTTTTTCGATACCTGCCGCGCCTTTTTGAATTTGCAATGTTTTAAAGCCGAGTTGCAATGAGTTTAGCATCGCAGAAAAAGTTGTCGGCCCCGTAATGATAATCCCATCCTGGCGCAGGGCTTCAAAAAACGCCGCTTCGCGTGCAATCTCTGCATAAAGACCCTCTGTCGGCAAAAACATCACCGCAAAATGTGTTGTCTCCGGAGGCGAAACATATTTGTCACGTATATCCTTTGCAAAGGCTTTTATACGCGCAAACAAGGCTTTTCGCGCTGTCTCGATTTCTTCCGGGTCGCCGATTTCGTAACAATCCATGAGTCGCTCATATGTCTCCAACGGGAATTTAGAATCTATAGGTAAGTAAACATGGCCACCCTCTTCTGCGCCGGGCAATTTGACGGCGTATTCTACACGCCCACTTGAGCCGACCTTGGTAGCCACCTCCCGCTCATAGAGCTGACTGGGCAACATATCCTCTATTATACTTCCGAGCTGTACCTCGCCCAAAATCCCACGCGACTTTGACCCCGCAAGTATCCGATTCAACGAGCCAACAGACTGTGCTACAGTTTTCATCTCACCGAGACCACGGTTTACGCTTTCGAGCTGTGTGCTTACGGTTTCAAATGATTTTTGCAAACGAGTTTCGAGGGTTTTTTCGAGTTTTTCGTTTACCACTATACGCATTTCGTCGAGTTTTTTTTCGTTTGATACTTGAATCCCTGTGAGTTTTTCGTCCACATTATTTCGGATTCCGTCCAATCCTTCTGTGGTATGCCGCAGAAAGCGATGCAGGGTTTCGTTTATTTCTTGCGAAAGTGTACCTATTGCCTTGCGATTACTCTCACGCCCGGACTCAAACACCTGCATAAGGCTGTCGCGCAAGCGGTCGAGTCGCCCCTCAAGCTCCTCACGCAAAAACCTGTTTTCGCTCGCCATTTGGTAATATATATCATCTTTTAGCTTACGAAGATTGTCCTCATTTTTGCGTGCATTCCTTATGCTTTGCAAAAATAAAGCTAAAATAAGCGCGATAACCGCAGCTATTAAATAAATAATAATATCCTCCGGCATATCGCGCCAACCCCCTATTGCTACCCCTTCATTGCCTCCGCAACTTCGGCAGCAAAGTCTGCTTCTTTCTTTTCAATACCTTCGCCTTTTTCATAGCGGGTAAAGCATTCGATTTTGACATCCGCACCTACTGATTTTAGGTATTGTGCCACGGTTGCTTTATCTTCTTTTACATACTCTTGGTCATATAGGCAGATTTCTTTTAGGCTTTTTGTCAAGCGTCCTTCAAGCATTTTTTCTAATACGCCGTCAGGTTTTGGCTTTTCGGCTTTAGCATTTTCTTCCTGTGCCTGCTTTAGAAGAAACGCCTTCTCATTTGCAATATGCTCGGCCGGCACATCATCGCGTGTATTAAACTGAGGATTCATTGCGGCAATCTGCATACAGATGTTACGACCTGCTTCGAGGACATTGTCGTTGATTTCCGGCGCACTGATTACAAGGATAACGCCGACTTTTCCGCCGCCGTGGATGTAGTCCACTACGGCTTTGTTTCCATCTACCGCATAACGCGAAAAACGACGAAGTCCAATATTTTCTCCGATGGTTGCGATTTTATTTGTCAGCACTTCTTGTGCCGTTTGGCTTGGGTCTGCAATCCATTTTTCTGCAAGAATAGCATCCGCATCGTCTGCACTTGATGCCAATACTTGTTTTGCCATGTTTTGTACAAACAAAATAAACTCATCGTTTTTGGCCACAAAGTCTGTTTCGCTGTTTACTTCTACCAGCGCGCCTTTTTTGCGGTCGTCAGAAATTGCCGCCATTACCAATCCCTCTGCGGCTACACGACCGGCTTTTTTTGCCGCCGCGGCCAATCCTTTTTCGCGCAAAATCTCTGCTGCGCGTTTCATATCACCATTTGCCTCTACAAGCGCGTTTTTGCACACTGCCATCCCTGCGCCTGTGAGTTCACGGATTTCCTTTACCATTGCTGCTGTCACTTGCATTATTCGGCCACCTCGTTCTCTACTACTTCTTCTATAGATGTAGGCTCGCTCACAGGTGCAGATGCCACAGGGGCTTCGTCATACTGGTCATCTGTTTGCTCGCCTTGTTTTGCTTCCAATGTCGCGTCGGCCAGTTTGCCTGCGATTAACTTAATTGCACGGATTGCGTCATCGTTGCCGGGGATTACATAGTCCACCTCGTCGGGGTCGCAGTTTGTATCCACAATCGCAACGATAGGTATACCGAGTGAACGCGCTTCTTGAATCGCAATGCGCTCTTTGCGTACATCCACGATAAAGAGTACATCGGGTACACGCTTCATGTGCTTTACGCCACCGAGGTTACGTTGCAGTTTGTCCATTTCGTGTTCAAGTTTTGCTATTTCTTTTTTGGGAAGAAGTGCCATACGACCATCTTCTTGCATTTTTTCTAACTCTTTAAGCCTTTGCACACGGAGTTGCATTGTTTTGAAGTTAGTGAGCATTCCGCCGAGCCAGCGTTCGTTTACAAAATACATACCGCAACGTAAGGCTTCTTCTTTGATGGACTCTTGTGCTTGCTTTTTTGTACCGACAAAAAGCATCTCGCCGCCATCTGCGATTATTTCGCTAACAGCCTTGTATGCCTCGTCTACTTTGCGTACGGTTTTTTGCAAGTCAATAATGTAAATCCCGTTACGCTCTGCGAAGATATACTCCGCCATTTTTGGATTCCAGCGTCTTGTTTGGTGGCCAAAATGCACACCCGCTTCCAAGAGCTGTTTCATTGAAATTACTGCCATAGAATGGCACCTCCTAGTATTTTCCTCCTCGGCACAAGGATTTTGCCGCGTGTGTAGTAAATTTCTACAACGCACAAGATTATAGACAAATTCCTGGAATTTGTCAAAAAAATATAATCAGCGAGAGTGGCCGAAGTGCGTTGGCGGGGGCGCGAGCGGAAGTTGAGTTCGCTATGCTACGCCTTTGCTCCGCTGGTATCACGGAAAAAGATTGCCTCCGACGTTACCGTCGTCGGCTAATCTTTTTTAGCCGTGATAATGCGCTACGCGGCGCACGCAATCGCTCTCTGCAATCTTCCGCTCGCGCCCCCACCAACGCACTTCGGTCACGCCCTAATCAGCCTTATTCGCCCCAGCCCTTGCTAACCCATCCATAAACTGCCAGTCCAAGACCCATGCAAGCAGAGGCGACAAAAAACACCACGACACTTTGGGCGGAGTTGCCTGCCGCCAGCCAAGCAGATGTAATAAGATTAGCCAAAATCCCCGGTATCGAAAACATACATACAGATAAAATCGTCACTGCTGTACTGCGTACCTTCTCATCCACGACTTTAGCCACATAGCTCATTGCAACAGGAACCGCAACGGCAAAAGTAAGCCCCTGCAACATCTGCACAGCAATCAGCCCCATCACACTCCCTACAAAGAGTGTAAGCAAAAGCCTAACAACCCAAACCATGCCGCACATCACAAACAACCGCTTGTATCCTGCTTTACTTATCAAATATGCGGTCAAAAACATAAACGGCACTTCTGTTGCCGCCATCAGCGCGATGGCTGTACCAATCTGTGCCGTAGTGCCGCCAAACTCGGGTATGAGAATCTGTAAAAGCGTAAGGATTGGCGCGTTGCTCAAAAAAAGAAAAAACGCCGTAGCCAGTAGCAAACAATATTTTTTTGTAAAAACAGCACGCAAAACAGAAAAGCCCTTCATATTTCCTCGTTTGACTACCCTCTCGGAACTACGAAATGTAATCGCCGCCACCGCACCAAGCAAAAAAAACACGCCACCCATCCAAAGCCTTGCGTCATGTCCAAAATTTGCTGTGACCATACCGCTCACCTGCGCAGAAAGTGCAAATGCTCCCGCCCCGGTTCCTCTTATCAATCCATAGTTGACCGCCGAGTTTTCTTGCTTTAGCCCAACAAGCCAAGCATCCATCAGCCCCGCAATCTGCATACATGATACACCAAGGCCTGCAAGCACCAACAAAACAAGGGCAACATATCCACCGGCCAACGCAAAAGGAAATAAAAACACACATCCTCCCGCCACCAAAAACAAGGCAACACAAATCCTTTTTTCACTACCGAGTCTGTCGCTTATATATCCATACAGAGGTTCTGTAAACATAACAGCTACACTTAGCATCATCACAACAAGAGTAGCCATGCTTGCTTCCCAGCCGTAATCAATAAGAGTTGCAACCAAAAACGAAATATAAGTGCAACATCCAAACCAAAAAGCAAACTGCAAAACCATCCCATGCAAATTTACGCGCCTTACCTGCGACTTATCCATAATGACACTCCCACAACATTTTATTTGCCCTGCTTAATTCTTCCGAGACATCATTTCCTACCTCGAACCAAAACGCCGCTGACAACTCACTGCTTAATATATAAGAAACAGCCGCTACAGCACCACGAGAGAGTATAAAATCACTATTGCTATGTGAGACACAAACCGTACCTTCTGCACTCCAAAAGATGCCATCGGTCATCTCATCTACAGGAATACCGCAAACCGCGCATTCTGCCGAGTGCGGTCTTAATCCGTGGAAATCGAAAAATCGCAAAAAGAATACATTGGAAACAAGCTCACACTTGTCAGCCATTAAATTTTTCAGACATTTTAAAACTAATCGTAACAGGTCATTGCATTCGCTTTTTTCTAATACGGTTTTTGCACAAGCATCTACGATAATATGCGCCACCATCAGGCGGTCATAGTCTTTGCGCAGGTCATAAAAATTTTCTATAACATCGGCCTGTGCCAATGAATAAAATCCCCTACCCTTCGCCAGTACAAAGTCGGAATATGTAAAAATTTGCGCCGCCGCCATAAACTTGCTACGCGGTTTACGCGCCCCCCGCGCATAAACCATCACTCGCCCTACATCTTTGCACAAAAGCAGAAGCCGTTTATCGGCTTCGCCTGTTTCGTATTCTTTAATCACCAAGCCTCTTACTTTTATGGTTTTCATTAAACTGCCTTTCGGTCGCGCCGCGGTTAGAGTTTTCGCGACGGCGGGAAAATTCTAAATATTCAAGTGGGTCGCCGCTGGCCGAAAATGCGCGCCATGCTTGCTCTTGCATATTGTCCATGTAATTACCCCCATAGGAATTTTATTAAGCATTTTTTATTTTCTGCACCTACGGTTTTTATATCCTATCGAAAATATGGAAATTTTATTTTTGCTCACTATACCCAAAGCTTTTTAGCAAAAAATCACTGTCCCGCCAGTTCTTTTTCACCTTCACCCAAATGTCTAAAAAAATGGGAGAGCCGAGTAACATCTGTATATCGCGGCGTGCAGACGAGCCTATTTTTTTCAGCATCGCACCGCTTTTGCCGATTATGATTGCCTTATGGGATTCCTTTTCACAAAAAATCGTCGCTCCTACATCCACTATACAATCGGGGTCGTCCGGGTCACGAGCTTTCATTGCCGTGATGTCTACGGCAAGTCCATGGGGTATTTCGTCTTGCAGATATTGCAATGCCTTTTCGCGGATAATTTCTGCGGCGATTTGACGCTCGGGCTGGTCGGTTATTTGGTCCTCCGGGAAGTACATAGGCCCCTCAGGCAGGATTTCGCGAATATCCGTAAGCAGGGCTTGCACATTCTCCCCTGTGAGTGCCGAAAGAGGTACGATTGCATTAAAATTGTACGCTTCATTATATTGCTCGATTACCTTTAGCAACATGGGCTTATCCACAGTATCCACCTTGTTTACTGCAAGAAAAACAGGTCGGCGCACCCCCGACAAGCTTTTTATTATTGCGCGGTCTCCCTCATGGATTTTTTCACGCGGTTCTACCATATAGATTACCGCATCAGCTTCGTTCAACGCGGTGTTCGCACTTTTTACCATAAAACTGCCAAGGCGTGTGGTAGGCGTGTGGATTCCCGGGGTATCAATAAAGATGATTTGATACCCTTCGCCCGTGAGGATGCTTCGTATTTTATTGCGTGTTGTCTGTGGCTTGTTTGATACTATAGAGATTTTTTCGCCTATAAAATAATTCATCAAAGTGGATTTGCCAACATTGGGGCGGCCGATTAGCGTCACAAATCCCGAGCGGAAATTACTAAATTCGTTTAGTCGTCTCATAAAAACGCAACCTTTCTAAGGGCAACCTACGGAGACATTATACACTTTTTTTTTGTATTTTGACAAACAGGGTTGACTGTGACGTTAGCGTCATGGTCTATAATGTCTACATGGAGGTGCGCTATGGAAAAATATCGAGCAATCCCTGATGGCTACATGCGCATCGGGGAACTTGCAAAAAAAACGGGCGTTACGGTACGCACGTTACAATATTACGATAAGGAGGGACTCCTCGCGCCATCAGGAGAAAGCGACGGCGGTATGCGGCTCTACACAGACAAAGACGCTGTGCGGCTCATGCAGATTCTTATGATGAAAGAGCTTGGTCTAAGCCTTAGCCAAATCAAACAGAGGCTTACACATATGAACACATCCGATGATGTAATATCCGTCCTCGCAGAGCAAGCCAACGACATCAGCAAAAAAATAGAGCAACTAACGGATTCTCTTTCCGCAATCGAAGCACTACGAGAAGAAATCATCCAAATGGAAACGGTAGATTTTAGACGATACGCTGCAATTTTATTCAACCTACAAATGAAAAACGAAAATTATCAGATGCTAAAATACTTTGACAACAAAAATTTTGAAAAATTCAGCGAACGCCTGGGTGCGGTAGATGCAATAGAATTTATCAAAATCACAAACAGTATAAATAACCAAGCCTCGGTGTTCTACAAAAAAGGCATACCACCCGAAAGTGAGGAAGTACAAAAGTTTGCAAAATCATACTGGGAGGGAATGATGAAATTTTACGGAGGTGACATGGATTCTTTAAGAGAAATGAGTACGCAGGTAGAAAAAATGAAGGCCGAAAACAAACTAAACGAGAAGTTTGTTTCGGCGTATGATTACACAAAAAAAGCAATGAAAATTTATTTTTCTAAATTGGAGGAAAATCAATGACAAGCGTAAGCATGAAAGATGTACAAAAATCATTTGGTAAAAATCATGTATTAAGAGGCATAACCTTCGATACGAAGGTCGGCGAGATTTTTGGACTACTGGGGCCCTCAGGCTCCGGCAAGACGACGATTATTAATATTTTGACAAAGCAATTTGGCGTAGATAGCGGCGAATGTTTTGTTAGTGTCGGTAGCAACGAGATTGGCCTGATGTTGGAGCATGACGGATTGTTCTCCCGACTTTCCTGTGCAGACAACTTACATGTTTTCCGAGAAATATACGGGATTCCGAAAAAGCGAGTGGAAGAAGTACTGGAAAGCGTCGGGCTTTCTAATGCAACAAAAACCTCCGCGGACAAGCTCTCAAAGGGTATGCGCCAACGTCTGGTAATCGCCCGCGCAATCCTTCACCACCCAAAAATCCTATTCCTTGATGAGCCGACAAGCGCGCTCGACCCCGTCACCGCACGCGGCATCTACAAACTAATCATGGAGTTGCGCGAAAAAGGCTCGACGATTTTTTTGACCACTCACAACATGGAAGAAGCAACAAATCTATGTGACCGCGTAGTAATGCTGCATGATGGAAAAATAATAGAGCAAGGTAATCCAAAAGAAATCTGCACACGTTACAACGCAATAAAAACCATACACGACCTGGAAAGCGTATTTATCCAACTTACAGGAGGAGGCCTAAAATGAGACCACTAAAAGCCCTTTTTAAGAAACAGTTTAAAGATACAATAAAAAATCCTGCCATACTTATCCAGTTTATCATCTTCCCGATAATAGCCTTTGTCATCGACCATCTCGTTACAAATATGTATGGCATCACCGAAGAAGCACTTGCCAATATGCCTAACCAAGTCACCATGCAAGCAGGAATTTTTGCAGGCATGGGACTCATCATGGTGCCTATGGGGATTATTGCAGAGGACATGGACAAAAAGAGTCTGCGATTTCTTTCTATGGCGGGCGTAAGACCCATGTCTTATCTGATGGGTGTCAACGGTGTCATGCTGGCCGCCGCGCTTTGTACCGCCATCGCATTTACCCTCATAGGTGGATTTAGTGGTACAGATTTTTGGATTTTTTTGGCGGCAATGATGTCGGGTTCGATTGCATCCATTATACTCGGCTCTACCTTTGGGCTACTGGCAGGTAATCAGCAATCAGCCTCCGCACTCGCCTTCCCTGCCGCGATTGTCATCGGCTTTGGGCCTATGATGGCACAGTTTAATGATGACATTGCAAGAGTCATGCATGTAGTTTACACCCAGCACTTTAATGTAATCGCAGAATATTTGAATTTTGGCATTTCTGACGCTCCGCTTTGGCATAGCTTTGCCATCATGTGGGCAAACACCGCTGTGTTGCTTATTTTATTCGCATTAGCATATCGGAGCAAAGGAATAGCATAACCTTATTCCTTTAGCCCTGTAGCCTTAATCCCTTGCACGATGTAGCGCGACGCTACGAGATACAAAATCATCGGTGGGATTATCATCAACATAGCCATAGCCATTTGCAGATTCCACTGCACCATATGTGGCGAACCATGTACGCGGAAGCCCGCAAGCGCACCTGTCGTGAGCGGACGCAAATGGTTTGCCTGTACATAAATCAATGGCTGGAAGAGTTCATTCCACCACCAAATAGCAGAAAGCACTCCGATGGTAATAAAAACAGGCTTTGCAAGCGGCACAACCACTATCGAAAACACTTGCCACTGGTTACATCCATCTATTTTTGCCGCTTCGCCAAGGCTTTTTGGAATAGTCATAAAAAATTGCCTAAACAAAAATACGTTATACGGAAACGCAAAAAACCCGGGTACAATCATAGGCCACAATGAATCCAACCAACCCAACTCTCGGAAAATAATAAACTGCGGGATAATTGTAGTGACGGCAGGAACCATCATAGTCGCAAGTATAAGCGCGAAGAAAAACTTGCGCCCCCTAAACTCCATCTGAGCCAGCGGATATGCCACCATGGAGCTGGAAATCAATGTACCCACCGTATTGGCTACGATTAAAATCATTGTATTCCTAAAATACAGCAAGAAGTTACTGTTGCGCAGCACATATACATAGTTGCTAAACTGCGGTGTCTCCGGAAAAAGACGCGGCGGAAAATGACTAATCCCGGGCAGAGTCCTTAGCGAATTGGAAAAAATCCAAAAAACAGGAAACATCATAAAAGCGGCAACAAGCAACAAAATTGAATATTGCAAAATTTTTAACCAAGGAAATGTTTTCATATATCGTTCCCCCCTAATCATAGTGTACAAGTTTTTTAGAAACTCTAAACTGGATTGCGCCCACCGTTGCTACTATGATAAACAGTACCGTGGCAATCGCCGATGCCATGCCCATATTAAACATCCTAAATGCGGAGTTATACAGCTCCAAACTAAGCACCGTAGTCTCATTTGCGGGTCCGCCGCCTGTAAGCGGAAAGACAATCGAAAACGCCGTGTTAAACGAGTTTACCGTCCCTACAACAACGTTAAACAGTATAATCGGCGAAATATACGGCATCGTCACATGCCAAAACCGCTGTACATAATTGGCACCCTCTATATCTGCCGCTTCGTACAAATGCTGTGGCACATCCTTAAATGCCGCATTAAAAATCAACATCATCTGACCTGTAGAATAAGTAAAAATTGTAACAATACCAAGTGACACCCATACCCAAAATGTATCATTTAGCCAGTTTGGCTGTGCCGCTATGCCGATGACAGAAAGCCCATAGTTTAAAATCCCCAAATGCTGGTTAAAAATCAACTGGAAAACAAAAGCAAGTGCAACACTCGGCATGACCGCCGGGATAAAGAAGCAAAACTGAAAAAATCCCATAAATTTCAATCTAAAATTCAACAAAGTAGCCATAAAAAGCGAAGCCGTAACCGAAACAACAACACTAATCACTGTATAAATCAGCGTAGCCCTAAGCGAATTTAAAAACCCTGAACCGGGCGAGAACATAGTAATATAGTTGCGAAACCCAATAAACTCAGGCGGACTAAGCAAATTCCACCGCGTAAGACTCAACACAAGCGACGCAATTATCGGCCCACCTGTAAACAATAGAAATCCAATAAACCACGGCGAAAGAAATCCATATGCCGCAAGATTATTCTTCATACGTTCTGCCCGATTCATATACACTCCTCCTTATGTAAGGGAGTCCCCCGAAGGGGACTCAAAAACTAACGTAATGCGTCCAGCTCGCGTTGTGCGGCAGGGATTTCTACGTTTATTACATGGTCAATAGAATTGATTCCGAGCAAAACAGAGTCAAATTGGCTCACAAGGTTGCCCGTTACGGAAGAGTTTAACAATACAAATGTAAACGCACCGTAATGATTAAAGTAGTCAAACGCACCCCAGTTTGTTGGGCCGTGTTGACCCGCTACGCGGTGATAACCCTGTGCGGCAACACTCATCATTGCAGATGGGTTAGCAGAGAATTGGCTGAGTTCACGTTGGCCGTTGTAGCTCATCATCCACTCAATAAATGTCCAAGCTTCTTCCGGATGGTCGCTCTGCGCGTTGATTGTGAAGAATCCTGTATGAAGAGCTGTGTGAGCGCGGCTGTCACGAGGCAGAGGCACGATGTCCCATCTGAAAGGAACATCCGCATAACCCGGCACAAACCAGTTGCCTTGACGTGTCATTGCCGCCATTCCTGCCGCGAAGAGGTCGCCCAAACCGCCGCCCGGCTGTGGTGTTACTTGGTATTCATTTGTTAGCCTGTACATAAACTCTAATGTACGACGGAGACCGGGGCCCATAGAGAGATTCATGTTTGCGTCTACTACGGCATCGCCCGCTTGCCCAATCATAGAATACCAGATGCCGCCAAAGTCTATGGGAGCAAGTCCCCATTGTGTGGTGCTTGCGCCGTCACGGATGGTGAGAGCCTGTGCCGCCGCTGCCATATCATCCCATGTCCAGTTATCTGTGGGATACGGAATACCTGCCGCATCAAACATATCCTTGTTGAAATACAGGAAATGTCCTGCGTATACCCAGGGTATACCATAGAGTCCGCCGCCTGTTACGTCGGTGATACCATCTACTGCCGCCATAAAGTCGTCCATTCTTACAAGGTCACTGGCATTGATTCTGTCATTCAGGCGCAGAATGTTACCATTGGCCGCAAAACGTGGCATGTCTACTTCCCATGCAAGGATTACGTCAGGTGCTGTGCCGCCGATTACCATTGTATTGATTACCGTGGAGTAGTCCTCCGGAATCGATACAATTTCGATACGGATGTCGTCTTGTACAGCGTGGAATGCCTGGATAAAGCTCGCGCTTTCGTCTACCGTGTCCCACATGCTAAAGCGAATGGTAACAGGACCGTCTGCATCATCGTTTCCGCAAGCGGCAAGCAAACCTACTGCCACTGCAAGTAAAAAACAGAGTGCAAAAATTTTTTTCATGTTTTTCCTCCTAGGATTTTATTGCTCATATATTATTGCGCAAGCGCAAGAGAGCCTAAGTAAACACGCATTTCATTTTCGCCGCGATTTGCCCACATAAAATATGGAATAAGCTTCAAATCGCAGGGTTGCAACGTGGGTTTTGTAGTGCCATACAACGTGGTTTGTTTATTGTCATATGAATACGCCTTAGTCTGCAATGCCACACCTTCGGCGAGAAGCCCTTGAGGCATTTTGACCTCGGTGAGTGGGGCGTTGTCATCCAACACATATCGAGAAAGCAACTCACCATTATCGACCTGCTCTGCGCAGTAGACAATGGGACCGCGCATTACAGCCGCTTTCCCTGCGTTAACCTGCACATCTGCCACGCTGTATATATATCGCGGTGCCATATCAAATATGATTTCTATAGTATCGTTTTTCCAATCTCGGGTGACGACCATATAGCCGTTTTCTGTTTTTACATCCATCGGCCGGCCGTTAATTTTTACGGATTTGACAGGCGCGGCCTGCGGATTACGAAGATATACGTCAAAGCTCCCGCCTTGCACGGTTAATGTAGCTGTATCTCCGAAGGGATACGATGTAGAAACATTAATTTCTCGCATACCATCCTTCGCGCTTCCTTCGCAGTACAAATTTACATACAGTCCTTCGTCCGTTTTTCCATATGCATACAACCCCAATCCCATCACAGTGCGAGCAAGGTTTGACGGACAACATGCACAGTCAAACCACTTTGGGCGTACAGGTTTTATATGCTTGTAGTTTGGATTGTTTTCAACTTTTTTCGGCTCCACTTCCAAAGGATTTACATAGAAAAACCCTTTGCCATCCAAAGAAATCCCGGCAAGTACAGTATTGTATAATGCAATTTCCATTGTGTCGGCGTATTTTGCATCACCGTACATTGCATTCATCCTGCGGCAAAACATCATTAGGCCAACGGACGCACATGTTTCTCCATAAATCAAATCGTTGGGCAAATCATATGCGGATGTAAAGCGTTCGCCTATCGAAGCGGAGCCTATAGCACCCGTCACATACATTTGTTTTTCTGTGATGTCGCGGTATAAAATTTCGCAAGCATCAGCGAGAGCCTTATCATTTTGTTCGCTTGCCAAATCAGCCATCGCGCTGTACATATACACCGCACGCACAGAATGCCCCATCGCCACTTTTTGTTCAAAGGGTGGGGCAACGGCTTGATAATAATCCTGACCAAATGTCGTAAGCTCGGGGAATACTTCTTTATACGTAGGGCGTTGTTGCTCAAGCAAGAAATAATATGGCTTTTTGCCACGCTCATTAATAAAATACGCTGCAAGGTTTAAGTATTTTTTTTCTTTTGTTACTTCAAAGAGTTTGTATAAAGCCAGCTCTATCTCCTGATGCCCCGGGTAGCCACTTTTTTTACCTTCTCCAAAAACGCTGTCGATACAATCCGCAAAACGTTTTGCAACTTCCAAAAACGCCGCCTTGCCCGTGGCATCGTGGTATGCAACCGCCGCTTCGATAAGATGACCCGCACAATACAGCTCATGCCCATGTTGCAAATTTGTCCAACGAGTCTTTGGGTCGCGGTAGTGAGTATTTACATATCCATCCTCGCCCTGTGCTTCTCCGATGAGAGTAATTACGTCATCGGCGAGTTTTTCCAGCTCTGCATCGGGATAGACGGCCAATGTGTATGCGACGGACTCCAACCACTTGTACAAATCGCTGTCTTGGAACACCATCCCATAAAACTCGTCCTGCACCCTGCCCGCCGCTATTTCAAAGTTTTTTATACAAGAACTCCGAGCCGCATCGGGTATACGGTCGTTTAGAATATCCCACTGATACGGAATAACCTCTTTGCGTATCAGCTCCATATATCTGCTCCAAAACGAGCCGCCGACAGTAATATCCTTTAACGAAAGGGGCAGTATCTTTTTTGTCATGATTGTTCTCTCCATTCACAGGATTGTTTTTTTACCGTTTCGCGCAAAACCATCTTGCTTGGGATTATTATTTTGTTTTTTCCATTATTTTTGCTCTTTAGCTTTTCTACAGCTATCTGCGCCGCGTTGTATCCGATTGATTTTAGGTCGATTTCTGCGGTGGTAAGCTTTGGAGAAACAAATTCCGACGCATCGCGATTGTCAAACCCCACAACCGATATATCCCCCGGCACACTAAGCCCTGCTTCTTTGATAGCATCCATCGCACCTATTGCCATGAGGTCATTCATTGCAAACACGGCAGTGGGCTTGTGCGCAGACCCCAGCAAACTTTTCATGCAGTGATAGCCAGAGTCTCTCTCCCAGTCACCGTTTTTAACCATATGATTGTCAAGCAAAAGACCCGCTTCTTCGAATGCCCGCTGCACACCTCTTAGGCGTTGTTGTGCGGGTGGAGTATGTTCAAGCCCGGAAATAACTGCGATTTTTTCATGCCCGGCATTTATCAAATATCGCATCATTTCCGCAGAAATATTTTCGTTTTCATATGTTACAAAGCAGGTATGTTCGTCCTCCGAAGTAGAATATGCAATTATCACAGGTTTGTTGATATTAGGTATAACTCCTGATATGTCGCGGTCAAACATGCCGACATATATCACCGCATCCACCTTTGCCCCATACACCAAAAACATCAGCTCTTGATTTATTTTTTCTCCCTGGTGGACGATTTGGTCGTAGCGATTATACAGGCTGTTTAGCATACGAAGGTCGTTTAGCAGTATACGATAATCTGTGTTTTCAATATATTCAGAAATCCCATTGATAATAGGAGGGACAGAAAACGAGAGTATATCTTCCACAAGTATGCCGATTGTGTTTGTTTTTTTTGTACGAAGGCTCTGGGCTACAGTATTTGGCAAATAGCCTGTTTTCGTGATTACATCAAGCACACGTTTTTGCCTTTCGGGCGCGACGGGCTTTGTACCGTTAATCACATACGAAACGGTCGCCGTAGATACACCTGCCGCTTTTGCTATGTCCCTGATGGTAATATCCGCCACCTCAATCCTGCACAATAAAAACAAAATCTAAACGTTTAACTATGTAAATTATACACAAAAGCAACCGACAGTCAACATGAATTTTTTTATAGAAGTGACCGGCTAAAAAACGCCTCGCATATGCATAAAATGCGGGCTTGAGCGGTTTTGACCAAAACATCTTTTGTAAAATCCTTATTCCCTAACCTGTAGCATCTCCAGTGGCGAACGGTTTGTTATGTATATTGCACCTGTCACCGCTCCTATAGCCATGCCGGTAAAGCATTGTGCAGAAAAGGTTAATGCCTCGACTATACCAATTTTGTATAAAATATAAACCCACCTACAGCAATCACTACAAATCCAATCATTAGACATGGTGGATTTTCTTCTTCGTTATCGTGGGTATCATGCTGTATTGTTGCAAAGGTCGGGATGTACTGCATTGTTTCTACTATAGGTTGTGGGGTTGGCTCTGTACTTATTTCCAATATACCATAATTTATCCCTGTTTCTCTGTCGCCTGTGGCAATCCAAAACAAACCACCGTTTTGTTGCTCTGACGAGTGCCAGTGGGTTATCATTCTTACATCATCGGGTAAAGAGTAGATTAATTGGGCATCACTGTCTATAAAGTCTATGGGCAGGCTATTCCATGCACCTTTTCTTGCTATTCTTACATAATCGTTTACGCGATGTATTGAACTGTATACAAATGGCTCTATGATGTTTCCTTCTAGGTCTATTGCACCTCGTTTTCCGTTTTGAGTTACTAATATTCTATCATTGCTGATAGTTGTAATATGGTCAAACATGCCAAAGGGAATTAGGACATTGCCTGCGCTGTCTATTACGGCACTTTTTCCGTCTTTTTGTGCAACAGATAAGCCATTAGTAAAATCCCTAATCCATGAGTATTCAAACGGAATAACCACGTTTCCGTAACGATTTATCGCTCCTGTTTGCCCATCCCTACGAGCGATAGCTATTCCATCCCTAAATACCCCAATAGAGTCAAACTCTCCCATAGGGATTACAAAATTTCCACTTTTATCAATTACGCCAAAGGTGTAAATCAAATCCCCAAACCAGCCGTACTCATCAATGTTTATTGCTTCTCCTATACCTACAGTAGCCAAACCCTCGGAAAAGGAATTGATCATGTCAAACTCAAATGGCAAAATCACATTACCCTCAGTATCAATTAACCCAAGATAATTAGAGTCCCACCGCTCCAGTCCATCCCATACGGCTTTACTGATGACGGCAAAACCATCCTCAAACTCGCCATGATGTGCCCATCTAGCCATCCATCGCGGGTCATCCCCGCGTATACTTACATGGCCGTCTATCATTGGAATCACAAGCTCGCCCGCCTCATTTATAAAGCCTACTTGATTGTTTTTATTGACAGGTGCAAGACCCTCTCTAAACATACCAATCCAATTGTATTCAAACGGCACAATTACTTCACCGTCTTGGTTTAGCATACCTGTACGCCTATTTTCTCCGTCGCGTATTGTTGCAATCATTGAGCCACCGCTACCCAAAGAAATACTGGCAAACTCAAAGGGTATGACGGTATTGCCCTCTCTATCCAACACACCAGATACGCCTGTTTGCCAATCACCCAGACGTGCAACCACTAGCCCATTGGTATATGGCCTACCCCAATCCCAATTGCTATTTAAAGATGTATATATAAATGGAATAATCGCTTGCCCGGTAGTATCTATCACACCCACCATATCACCCTTGCGCGCAACAGCTACACCATCATGAAAACAACCCGCCCAAGTAAACTGAAAATCAATGACAAGCTCCCCTGTTTTATCAATAAAACCATAAATCCACTCATTGTTATTTACGCGCCTACCTACCCTTGCCAAACCCTCACAAAAAAAGTGAGAGATACTATCAAACTCCATGGGGATTACAATTTCACCATAGCGATTTACAAATCCAACTTTGCCATCACGCTGTACCCATGCTATACCATCCCTAAATGTATATACATTGTCAAATACTAAAGAAGGTGCCACCAAAATGCGAATAAACCCATTAAACGCACCAAAGGTAAACATGGGAGAGATGGATAACAAAATAATGACCACAATAGCAATCGACAATATCTTTTTCATATTTCCTCCTATGGCGACATTTACTCTCCATTAATCGCTTGTATAAATCTAAGTAGAGGATTGGGTATGGGGATTGAATTTTCTGCCTTTTGTTGTATTTCTTTAGCAAAATCGTAGTCAAGGTTTGGCAAAATCTGCTCCAATAATCCCTCGGCTGTGACTTGGCGAAATGGGCCGCTTTGTATGGTAATGATGGCACTGCTTGCCGCCTCGTAGTATAGCCCGCGCTGTATCAGCGAGCGTGTACGTTGTGCATGTGCCACGGTGCTTGGGTTTGGTATTGCATCAAAAACTTGGTCAAACAAATCATGTTTTTCCATAGCCAAATAAATCGACAGACGCGTAAGCGAAGCATCTGCATCATTGCTAATGGGCAAATGTGATAGTATTTGCGTAGACTCCAACGGGTCTGTGAGTGCAATCCATGCCGCATGATTTTTTATTGCAGATTGTGCAAATACGATTGCAAACAAAACTAGCGGTAGCAAAAACAAAAAACGTGATTGCTTTGGTATATCCAAAGTTTTTGGTAGCGTAAGTGTAACTAACCACATGAAAACAATCACAATAGAAAGAAACATAAACGGGATATCCACAAAAGCTGCTACCAAGACCATAATAACACAGATAGCATAGCCACTCCATTGTTTATTTTTGACCCAATAAAATATCGCAACAAAAACCAAAACAAAGGCTAAAAAACCCGCGTCCACCCCCATCGCAACATATTCGTTGTGAATCCTCGCGACAGAATATAAAGACGACTGATATGCAAAAAGCTCAAACTGCCAAGCACCGACACCCAGACCAAAAGGATAACGCATAACAATCCCAAAACCATCCCAAATATGTATTAGCCTCTCCAAAAAAGTAGCAATAGGATGAAGTCCACGCACAAAAAAAACTACAACAATCGCAAAACCCGCAACCGCACCATACCACCAACGCCATCCCTTATAAAACATCCAACCAAGTCCATAAACAACCAAAGCACCAACCGACTGCGTTAAAACCAAAGCAATTTCCAAAAACGGAGCAAACCTACAATACCTACTATCCAACCGCGCAAGAAAGGCAGAAATACCAAGAAAAAACCCAGCAGCATTAGCATATTGAAAAACACTCTGCAAGCGATTAAAAACAACTGCGCCTTCCCAATTAATCACACCAAAAAGCGATAAAACCCCAATACTCGCAACCACCATACCCGCAACAAAAACCGACTGCGTAATATCCGCATCCACATTGTAAAACACAAAAATCAAAAGCACGACAACCAAAATACGAGAAAAACCAGCCAAAGCCTCAAAGGACAAACCCGAAAAAACAACCGAAATTGCATAAATAGCGACTAATAAAAGCATCAAAACAACAACAGGAGTATCGGGCATCTTTTTTGCCTTAAACAACAAAAATAAAACCAAGGCAATACCAACCAAAGCCCAAACCGCATCGGTAAAACCACCCTGCAACAAGGTGATACAAACAAGTAAAATAGTAACTACATATCTCATTGTTATTGTTTTGCCCCCTCATTTCTTCAACCATAACAGGGTTTCCCCATGTGCTGTATTAATAATTGTTTTACACTCAAAATCCTTCTTTAATAATGCAAGTCCGGTTTTATAATCGACCTCACTTATTATGCGAAACATGGAATACCCTTTATTTTCAACTTGCTTTAAAAAGCCCTCGGAAACAATAACCTCGCTAGTTTCATCGGTCACTACGGTTTTATGTTCATAAAAATTTGCTTTTTCGGCGACGGCGATAATGTCGCAAATATCGGGATAGCGTGTCTTTTCTACATCTACAGTTGATGGGAAATGTTTTACAAAAAAGCGAGATTCCAATTGTTTGTATGATTCTGTCAGGATGCAAATAAGTCCGTGGGGTCTTAAAACACGATAAAACTCCCGAAACATTTCCTCCGTATCAGGCACATGATGAATAACATCAGTCATGTATATGAAATCGAAAAAATCATCCTCAAAGGGAATATCAGAGTGATTGCCTTTTCTTGCATCGACCCCCTTTGTGATGGCGTGTTCTCTCATGCCATCAGACGGCTCAACCCCATAGATGTTGGCAGAAACGCTTTCCCTAAACATAATGGCATAGTTGCCCGTGCCACAACCAAAGTCAAGTACGTTTTTTCCATCAAGCGTCAACTCGGAAAGCATCAATTTAACTATGTTTGCATTCGCATTGCGCGTAAGGTCGTAGCTTTTTGATAAAGCATCGAAATCTACTGTCATCTAAACCCATTCCCCTCGCCTTGCTTCAAAAAATTCGTGTAGCAAGATTATATTTTTAAGTTCTGTCCATTTTTTTATAGTTGCGCGGTCATCAAGGTCATATATTTTTGTGCCGCGCATTGCAAGCAAAAACGGAGAGTGTGTTGACAGGATTATTTGGCAACCAAAAAAACGCGCAGCATCCTCGATAAACTGCGCCAGCTCGGCCTGCCTTTTTGGTGAAAGACTGTTTTCGGGTTCATCCGTACTTTTGCATATTTTGCTTCTTTGTATTCCTCAAAAATTTCTTCGCGCCGCCCATCAAGCCCCTCATTCAAATTGCGAATATTCAGCATATAATCAAAGACATCATCGCTTGTGATTATACGAGCCTCCTCGGGTGCTTCGTCGACAAACTCCGCTTCGCACATATGTACATAGTCAGGGAAAAAATTTGTCCTATTATAAACCGCGCCGCGCTGTGCCTCTAATTTTTCTGCGATTACGTTTAAAACCGTGGTTTTCCCGGAGCCATTGCCACCATACAAAATCGTAAGCGACCCGAAATCAAGCCACGTTAGCCCATTTGCAGCAAGCGTGCGAAACGGATAATAAGAAGTGTAACATGTCTCTTTTATTCCCCAGATAAAATCACTTTCGGTATCATCGGTGGGAAAAGTAATGCTTTTAAGAAAAATCATAAACCCGCTCCATTTTTTATGCATACAAACACACCGACTTCTTTCGGGATATGTATGCACCCATCGCGTCTCCGTATGTTGTCAAAATAATCATGCAATTTCCCAAGCGTCTCTTCGTTACAGCCATAGATAGAAATAATTGACTTAATCCAATCCATTAAATCTTTTGTTTTAGTGATTGAAAGTGAATCTTTGTAATCATGTCTTGTAACTAAAGAAAAGAACGGCGAGAGGATTTCGCTACCATTTTGCAAGCTAAAAGGAAAATCTTGTGCAAATGCCGCCGTATCTGCATCAAATTTTTTCACCGCATTATGTAAAAACAGGCTCATACCGCCGTTGCCATTGGTGGAGGCGTAAAATATGCCGCCCTTTTTTAACACTCTACAGACCTCCGACAAAGCCTGTCGTAAATCCGGCACATGATACAACATGTGATTTGCGATTATTGCATCGAATGAATTATCTTCAAATGGAATGTTTTGTATGTCTATCTGCCTGAAAGATACACTCTCACTATACATCTCAAATTTTGACTTTGTCACATTTACCATACCCTCAGAATTGTCAGAAAGAATCAATCTGCAATCTCGTGGGAGAAGCCCGATTCTTCCGTCCCATTGACCACCATTCCCGCAACCAAGCTCCAAGACTGTATTGTTTGGAAGAAAACGATATATGCCAAAGAGCCAAGGAGCAAAACCTTGCTTGTTTGTACTGTATTTTTCGTGCAATGTGATTCGTGTAGCTAAATTTTTGTCGTTAGAGTACTGCTCTTTTACATTGCCTGTTGATTTAATCGCTTCCACCACTTTTGCTTTATGAATTACTGCCAAACCGTCACGCCCCTGTCTTGAACAGATTCTACGCTTACTCCCAATTAGATGCAAGTAAGAACTCCCGTATATTCCTGTGCTTTATTCCATCCCTGCTCATATCAAACTCATCCAGCGACAAAACATACTTAGGGAAGTGGTCGCGGGTAGAGTCGTAAACGCCAAACTCACGAGCTATTGTATCCTCCGAAGCAAGAAGGTAGCATACCTGGATATACAACTTATCGGTCTTTTTTTCACAGATGAAATCAATCTCCTGCGCTCCTGTCTTGCCCACTGTGATTTTATATCCCCTTCGTAAAGCCTCCATGTAAACAACATTCTCTAGTATCAGATTGATGTCCTTCATGTTACCGCCAAAGACAGCCTCACGGATACCGTGGTCTGCCACATAATATTTCTCATTTACCGTGAGTAATTTCTTGCCTTGTAAATCCTGTCTACGGACTTGATGAAACAGATAAGCATCAACACAATATCCGATGTAATTCATAACCGTTTCAGGTGCAGCGATGCGTTGTTCACCCTTAAAGTATTTCGATATTGATGCCGCCGAGAATGTTGTACCAACACCAGCGAATACATATGCAATGATACGCTCTAGTAAGTCCACATCACGAACCCCATTACGCTTGACTATATCCTTCAAGACAACCGAATTGAACAAATCTTGGAGATAGATTTGTATGGGAGTCTCTTCATAACGAAGGTTATTAAGGTAAGGCATTCCTCCGGTAACAAGATACCGTGTGAATGTTTCTTGTTTGGTTATGTCTGGAAATGTGGATGTGTATAACTCCAGGAACTCAGCGTAGGAGAAAGGATAGATAATAAATTCAACATATCGCCCGGCAAGGTAAGTAGCTAGTTCTCCCGAAAGTAGTTTAGCATTGGAGCCTGTGATGTAGATGTCACAGTCGAACTCTACACGGAATGAATTGACACACCTTTCCCACTCGTCTACCTCTTGAATCTCATCGAAAAAAAGATATGCTTTGCCCTCTGCATTTGCAATCCGCCTTGTTACTTCCTTATGCAAGGCTTCAGCGGTGCGGAGTTTTGAATTCTTCATATTTTCAAAGTTAAACTTGATAAATTGTGATTCTGATATACCTTGTTCAAGTAACTCACCTTGTATCAATTCCAACATGACCGACTTACCACTACGGCGCAAACCTGTCAATACCTTAATAAGCTCGTTACCGACAAAGGGGCGTATGCGGCTCATATATGCTTCTCTTTTAATCATGAAGGCAGACCTCCTCGGATAATTCTACCACTATCATATCGCAGATATAAGTTAATTTCAAGATGAAGCTTGGAGTCCATCAAGATATACCTTAACGATTTCCATTGCGCGCTCCTTTTAACAACTAAACTCTTCCTCACACAAAAAGGCGACGACGGATTTTTCCATTCATCGCTTTCTTGTGCCACTTCATTTTGCCTATGCCTTAACTTAATGGCATTGCCAAAGCGGCGAGACCTTTTCTTTGCAGTCTAATATTTTATAAACTCTGCCAGCAAAATTTCTTCTAATAGCAGACTAAATACACGCAAGTTGTTTTGCATCATGCCGGGGTTTGTGGCCTCTATATATTCAAAGGTATCGGAGGCGGTGTGGATAAAATGTCCAAACAGTTCATTTTCTTGTGCCAAAAGAAATTCCATATTGCTTTCGGATATTCTTGTAAGGCTTGCAAAATATAAAACTGTGTGACCTTCCATCAAGAACACTATTTGGTCGGTTGGAGTAATCATGCCGTTTGGCAGGCCAACCAGCTCCGTGTTTGCACCTAGTTGAGCAACAATGGCATCAATTTGTACAGTGACAGGTGTTGGTATTGCTTGCCACATATAAAGCACCGCAACAGGCGGAATATCACTGTTTATGGCAACAACAACCTCGATAAGTTGCTCTACGGATTCTATTCCCATCCCGGCGAGACCCGTAACAGTAAGGAGCATCTCAATACCCATCTGCTCATACAGCTCTGTCATTTGAGATTCTATATCTGCCGCTATAGAGTCAATAAGAAACGGAAGAGCCTCAAAGCCCGGGCCTTCGCCCCTTGCCGCGGAGTACATAAGATAATTTCCGCTTACAATGCCATCCACATTTATCATGAGTGCAATTTTGTCACGTTCTTGTTGGGTCAAAGAATCGTAGAAATAACGCGCACCCCATAGCCCGACTTCTTCTGCACCAAAGAATACATACATGATTGTGTGGTAATTGTCTGCGTTTTTCATACGATACGCACTTTCCAACAAAAGCACCACACCTGATGCATTATCATTCGCGCCGGCAGAAAGATACGAGTCATAATGCGCACCCACGATGATAAGGCTTTCACTTTGACCGGGGATTGTTAAAATCACATTTTGGCTTATCCTGTCCTGTCGGAGTGCGATGTTGCCCTCATATGACCA
>WRGY01000123.1 GCA_009786925.1 Defluviitaleaceae bacterium
TACGCCGAGCTTCAGCTCGGCACGTCAAGTTGAAAAACTCGACCACGTCATAGCGACATCGCATCATAAGATGCTGCTGGCTATCGCTCAACGTTTAAAACATCCTCCACTTACGCAAAGATGCACTCTTAGGGTCCCAATTTATTTTCTTGGTTATTCTGTTTTCAAGGGGCAGTGAAACTCTTGTCGCACAAGTCAAACCCTTGCCGACCCCTGCAATCACTGCTTTTGCAGCCTCTGCTCACACGCTATTAGCGGGAGCGACAAAGGCAATTATAGACAGCTTCTCAACCTTTGTCAAGGACTTTTTTTTATTTATTTACATATTTTTTACACTATGCAAAATGTGTTAAAATAAATCATGTTGAAATTTTTTATAGGAGTGACTTTGATGAAAAAATATTTTTTTCTCCTTCCAATATTATTTTTTTTCGGATGCAGTACGCAGGAATTATCTGTCATAAAGCACACATATGAAAAAACAGCCGAATTTTCAATTATTAATACGGCCGAGGAAACAGGGCTGATGGAAATCAAAATCTTTGGGATAGGTCGAGCGGATGCGGTTCTTATTACCACGCAAAACCACACTGTCTTGATAGACACTGGCGAAAATCGCCACGGTCGCACAATCGCGCATTACATGCATGGGCAAAATATAACTTCTTTGGATTATTTGATTATCACCCATTTCGACAGCGACCACGTAGGCGGGGCGCACGAAATCATACGCTTTATCGGCGTAGAAAATGTAATCGTGCCAAACTACAGTCGCGAGTCGCGACATGTTGAGCGTTTTTTAGCGGCAAAACTCGCTGTAGGATTGGAGTCATATGTATTAAAGGAAGAAATCCGTTTTACGCTCGACGGAGCGGAGTTTATCGTAAACCCATCGGCATTAGAATATCTTCACTTTCCGCTGGACGAAGATAGCGATGGTGATGATTTTTCCATCGTGGTAAGCGTCACTCATGGCGAAAATAGCTTCCTGTTTACGGGAGACGCGGTAGAAAGCCGCCTCAGCGAAATCCTAGCGCATGAGGAGCTTTCTGCAAGGCATGACTTCTTAAAAGTCCCAAGACACGGTCGCTATAATCGCCATAGTGTAGAGCTTATCCACGCAATATCCCCACGCTATGCCGTCATCACAGGGTTCCATCCAGACAAACTAGGCTGCTTCGCTCCCGAACGTCCTGCTGACGAGCGCGTAATAGCCGAATTGGAGTCTATTGGTGCAGAAATTTTTTTTACAATGACAGAAAGTGTACGCATCATATGTGACGGCCATACAATGTCTGTATCATTTTGATACAACCAAATCTGTCCATTATTCAAAATCTTTATCACTGGTATAGATACAACCGTTTTCATCGTCATCGCCATCAATATAAAAATCATCATCAAAGTCATCAGCACAACAATCGCAACACATGTATTTTTTTATCATGCGAATTTTGACTACAGCTAATACGACGGCTACGATAAAAAGCACGCCAACGACTATGCCAATAATCAGGCCGCGCCTTCCGCTTGCTTGGATTTTTTGTGCTACATTCCATTCTGTCAATCTCGACATTTTACATTCGCCCCTTTGAGTATTTTTTATAATCGCAAAATGCACGACGCATTATTTGCCTCTCGTCATGGAACTTTAAAAGATGATACGCCTCATGCTGTTTGTAAAATCCGACATCTGCAAAAAATTCTTCCGTCTGAGGCTTGCAATGAAATGAATTTGTCGTCATAAGGTACCAATGCACCGTTTTTGAAAGAAGCACATCCTCCGGCGCAGCAATAAATGAGTATTCGGTCTTGCCCAAGTATTTCATTATGCTTGCATCTACATAACTTTCTTCTTTTACTTCACGCAGGGCGGCCTGCTTATGAGTTTCGTTCGGCTCGACACTTCCCTTTGGCAATACCCAGCCTCTGTGTTTTCCGTTTTGATTCTTGTATAACGCAAGCACTCTGTTTTTAAAAATAACTACGCCGCCGCAACTTGTTATGCTTTTCATAAAACCACCTGGGACTATTGTGTCTTTGTAGTACCAGGTTTATACAAAAACAGCTCGTGCGCCTTACTTTGACATTTCTCCCCAAACGTTACCCAAACAGCCGGCTCAGGCCAAGCAACCCCGCGGCACATGAACAAACTCGCTTAGTGCTGCTTTCTTCCGAATCTGACACGATTCACAAGCGTCCATTGCGCAGGACTTGGCCGTCAACGCTACTTACTTGGGGCAGACTTCAAAAAGAAGGAGCCTAGGTAAGGCATAACCCTTGCTATAGCGGATTGCAAGCTACAGGGAGCCGCTACTTCCCCGACTAGCACGAGCTTACAGATATTATAGCCTGTAATATTTTTACTGTCAATTTCTGGCCGCCTGCCTCCTTGACATTTCCAAAGGATTTGTCATATATTGCTAGTAAGAACAATTATAAGGAGGAATTATGAGCGAAAGAATAACAATTGACGGTGTAGAAGCATTAAAAAACGCCATGGCAGAAGTAAGAAAAGCACAAAAAATCTATGCAGAATTTACACAAAAAAAAGTTGACAAAATTTTTAGAGCGGCTGCTCTTGCCGCTAACCATAACCGTATTCCGCTGGCAAAGCTTGCGGTAGAAGAAACGGGCATGGGCGTAGTAGAGGACAAAGTAATCAAAAATCACTACGCATCAGAATATATTTATAATGCATACAAAAACACAAAAACATGCGGGGTCGTGGAAGAGGATATGCAGTTTGGATTGCGAAAAATCGCGGAGCCTATGGGCGTAGTCGCGGCAGTAATCCCAACTACAAATCCAACATCCACGGCCATTTTCAAAGGTCTGCTCGCGCTAAAAACACGTAATGGCATCGTCTTTGCGCCCCATCCGCGTGCAAAAAAATGTACCGCAGCTGCCGCTCGGATTGTATACGAAGCCGCAGTAAAAGCCGGCGCACCGGAGGGACTCTTTGCATGGATAGAGGCTCCGTCACTAGAGATGTCCAATGAAGTAATGCATAATGCCGACCTCATACTTGCCACAGGCGGCCCCGGTATGGTAAAGGCGGCTTATTCTTCGGGCAAACCTGCGATTGGCGTGGGCGCGGGTAATGTGCCTGCCATTTTCCACCGCTCAATTGACATACCGATGGCGGTTAGCTCTGTTATTGTTTCAAAAACCTTCGATAACGGCATGATATGTGCATCCGAGCAATCTGTAATCGTAGATGCAAAAATCTATGCCGCCGTAAAAAAAGAATTTGTAAAACGCGGTTGCTATATTTTAAATGAAGAAGAATGCGAAAAAATCCGCAAGACCATCGTAGTTAATGGTGCGCTAAATGCAAAAATAGTGGGCCAGACCGCTGACACAATCGCAAAAATCGCCGGAATAAAAGTCCCAAAAAACACAAAAATCCTGATAGGCGAAGTAGAAAGTGTAGATTTTGAAGAAGAATTTTCGCATGAAAAGCTATCCCCTGTACTTGCTATGTACAAATACAGTAAGTTTGATGAAGCAATAGAAAAGGCAGACAGGCTTATAAAAGACGGCGGATATGGCCACACCGCTTCTATCTATATCAACACATCAACTTCCAAGCCCGACTTGCAAATCTTTGAGAATGCAATGAAAACCTGCCGCATCTTGGTAAATACACCATCATCTCACGGCGGCATCGGTGACTTGTATAATTTTAAGCTCGCACCGTCACTTACATTGGGTTGCGGCTCGTGGGGCGGAAACTCCACTTCTGACAATGTAGGTGTCATGCACCTTTTAAACATCAAATGCGTAGCCGAGCGGAGGGAAAACATGCTGTGGTTTAGAACACCCGAGAAGGTTTATTTCAAAAAAGGCTCACTAAAAGTCGCACTCTGCGAGCTAAAAGACGTGTATGACAAAAAGCGCGTTTTTATAGTGACCGACGAGTTCCTATACAAAAATGATTACACAAAAACGCTGGAAAAATCCCTCGATGAAATGAGCATACGACACACGACATTTTTTAATGTACTCCCCGACCCCACCCTTGAGTGTGCATTCGAAGGCGCGAAAGCCATGCGCGAGTTTGATCCGGACTGTATCATCGCCTTTGGTGGAGGCTCACCCATCGACGCAGCAAAAATCATGTGGGTACTCTACGAACATCCGGATGTCAATTTCCATGACCTGGCTATGCGCTTTATGGATATAAGAAAACGGATTTACCCCTTCCCACGGATGGGTGCAAAGGCTAATTTCGTCGCTATCCCCACCACTGCCGGTACAGGTAGCGAAGTCACACCCTTCGCAGTCATCACTGACGAAAAAACAGGCATAAAATACCCATTGGCCGACTACGAGCTTTTGCCAAATATCGCAATTGTAGACGCAGACTATATGATGGACATGCCACCGTCACTCACCGCCGCCTCGGGCATTGACGCACTCACCCACTCCCTCGAAGCATATGCCTCTATGCTCGCCAGCGACTATACAGACGGCCTTGCCCTCACTGCAATCAAATCTGTTTTCAAATATCTGCCTATCGCATATGCAGACGGCAAAAACGAAGAAGCACGCGAAAAAATGGCAAACGCCTCCACCATCGCAGGTATGGCATTTGCAAATGCATTTCTTGGAATTTGCCACTCCATGGCTCACAAGCTCGGTGCGGCGTTCCACCTTCCCCACGGTGTAGCAAACGCATTACTCATCAACGAAGTAATAAAGTTTAATGCCACCGACAACCCGCTTAAAATGGGAACATTTTCTCAATACACACATCCAAAGGCCACAGAACGTTATGCAGAAATCGCTTCTTTTGTGGGACTCGAAGGCAAAAATGATAACGATAAAACAAAAGCACTCATCGAAAAAATCAATGAGTTAAAATCAAAAATCGGCATAAAAAAATCCGTGAAAGATTATGGAATCTCGGAAGCCGATTTTATGGCAAAGCTCGACGAGATGGTTGAGCAAGCCTTTGATGACCAATGCACGGGCGCAAACCCGCGCTACCCACTCATGGAAGAAATGCGAGAAATGTATATCAATGTATATCATGGAAAGGTGTGACCGATATGGACTTATCAAATATAATCGCACAAAGGGAAAACAAAACAATCTATCGTGACGGCGACAAATGTATTAAGATGTTTTGCCATGGATACTCTAAGGCAGATGTGCTTAACGAGGCATTAAACGCGGCGCGAGTGGAAGAAACTTCTTTAAATGTGCCTAAGGTACTGGAAGTCACCATGGTTGATGAGTGCTGGGTTATTGTATCCGAGTATATCGAGGGCAAGACCCTAAAAGAACTGATGATAGAAAATCCTGCCGAAAAAAACAATTATATCGACCGCCTCGTAGACATCCAAATGGAAATCCACGAGCAAGAATGCCCTCTCCTCACAAACCACCGTGATAAGATGTTCCGCAAGATTTCTCTTTCGGATTTTGACCCTATGACAAAATACGAATTGCAGACACATTTGAACGGAATGCCAAGGCATAATAAGGTTTGTCACGGAGATTTGCGTCCGAGCAATATTGTCATAACACCCGACGGAAAACACTATATACTGGACTGGTCGCATGTCACAAAGGGCAATGCATCCGCCGACGTAGCCCGCACATATCTTGTGTGCCTGCTCACCAACGCCAAGGATGACGGAGAATATTACATGAAGTCATTTTGCCGCAAGGCTGATACACCACGCGCCTATGTAGAAAAATGGCTGAGAATCGTGGCAGCCTCCCAGTCCGTAAAAGGCAACAAAGAGGAGTACGATTTCCTTAGCAATATCGTAAACGTCGTTCAATTTTAAGGCTCTCTATGAATAAAACCTCCTGTTGTGGATAATTATAATCCCAATGGAGGTTTTTTTATGGAAATCTTAAACGAAGAAGAAAAAAACAATGATGAGCAAGGCCAGCAATCCTCACAACAATCCCCCGAAGCCCTGATGCCGCCACCTAAGCCAAACCCACGCGGCACAATCCAATTTTTAACAATCATCGGACAGGTTGAGGGGCATATTTTGTTGCCGCCAACAAACAAAGCCACTAAATACGAGCATGTAATCCCGCAGTTAGTGGCCTGTGCAGAAAATAACGAAGTGGATGGCTTGCTCGTATTGCTAAATACGATGGGTGGCGATGTAGAAGCGGGTCTGGCTCTCGCGGAGCTAATCGCACATCTCGGAAAGCCGTCTGTGTCTCTTGTATTGGGCGGCGGGCATTCGATAGGGGTACCATTGGCTGTTTCGGCTCAGTATTCGTATATTGCACCGTCGGCTACTATGACAATCCATCCTGTCCGCATGAATGGTACTCTCGTAGGCGCGCCGCAGACATATGAATATTTTAATAAAACCCAAGACCGTGTAATAGATTTTATCACAGCGCATTCCAAGATTAGCCATGACCGTATAAATTCACTCATGATGGATACCAAAACAATGGCACAGGATGTAGGCACCATCCTAATCGGTGAGGATGCTGTACAAGAAGGCCTCATAGATGCTGTGGGTGGCTTGCACGATGCAATGGAAAAACTATATGGATTTATCGGAAAAGGCTAGACTAATCCGCTCCTACGATTTTACCCTTACGCCCCACGATGGTAGCCCCTGCCGGTATATCCTTTAGCACGACGGTGTTGGCACCTATTTTCGCATTATTTCCTATTTTCACACGACCGAGGATTGCCGCGCCTGCGCCTATTACCACACCGTTTCCGATGATGGGGTGGCGTGGGCCTTTTTCGTGGCCTGTACCACCGAGAGTCACGCCGTGATAGATTACCACATCATCCCCGATAATACATGTTTCGCCTATGACGACACCCATTCCATGGTCTATAAAAACACCTTTGCCGATTTTTGCACCGGGATGTATTTCAATCCCCGTAAAAAACCGTGCAAACTGCGAAACAAAACGAGCAAGGAAAAAAAGTTGCCATTTATATAGCCTATGACAAGGCCTATGGAAAAACATACACCAAAATCCGGGGTACAAAAAAACTTCCATAATAGAGTATATCGAAGGGTCGTTTTTTCTGATAGCTTTTATTAAACGCAAAAGTTGCCTCCTATATATTTTTACACGTTGTCATAATATATGCTGCAAACTCCGTACATGTGCATCCTGTATCGCGGCCTGTTATTACGATTTTTTTCTCCGAAACGGTACAGATGTCGAGTGCGTTTGTGAGTTTTTCGCTTTCTTTTACATAACCAATATGCGAAAGCAACATCGCCGAAGCGCGGAGCATACTCGCAGGGTCTGCGTAGATGTCGCGACCTTCTTTTACCATACGCGGTGCGGAGCCATGGATGGCTTCGAACATAGCATATCTCGCTCCAATGTTGGCACTGCCCGCAGTCCCTACCCCACCCTGGAACTCTGCCGCCTCGTCAGTGAGGATGTCGCCGTACAGATTTGGCAAAACCATTACCTCAAACTGTGTGCGGCGTTTTTCGTCGATTAATTTTGCCGTCATTATGTCAATATACCACTCATCGAGAATAATCCCTGTATAATTCTTGGAAATTTCTTTTGCAATCATGGAAAACTTGCCGTCGGTTGTTTTTACCACATTTGATTTTGTAACGGCGGTGACACGTTTTTTACCGTTAGCCTTAGCATATTCGAATGCGGCACGGATAATGCGTTCACAACCCTGCGTAGTGGCTACGGTAAAATCAATGGCCAAATCATCGTTTACATGTATGCCCTGACTCCCCAATGCATATGCACCTTCGGTATTTTCGCGAAAAAACGTCCAATCCAACCCTTTTTCGGGTACACGCACGGGACGCACATTTGCAAAGAGGTCAAGTTCCTTACGCATTGCGACATTCGCGCTTTCTATATTTGGCCATTCGTCACCCGCTTGAGGTGTGGTAGTCGGGCCTTTTAGAATTACATGGCATTTTTTTAGCTCGTCCAACACAGCGGGAGGGATTGCGACTTTTTCTGCGGCACGGCGTTCTATGGTCAGCCCCTCGATGTTACGAAGTTCTATCTTGCCTACTGCGATTGCGTCAGCGAGCAAATATTCCAATACATCCTTCGACGCTTTTGTAATCGCAGGGCCTATTCCGTCACCGCCTGTTATACCTATGATGATGGGTTTACAATCGGCGTAGTTTATGGGTGTTGCATTTTGTTTCATTTTTTCTATGCGGGCTAACTGCTGCTCCAATAGTGTGCCAAATTTAGACTTTGCTTCTTCTATCTTTTGCATATTATTCCTCCAACGCCGCTTTTGTCACGGCTTCCATCTCTTCATCGGTGATTAGGGTGATTCTGCCTGTTTCGTATTGTGCATCCACCCAGTTTTTTACCGTTATGACGGCAGGATGACGCTTGTCAAACACATCGTCACCGGTTTTTTTATAAAAATCATTCATCCAATGCGCAATACCTGCAAGTCCTGACGTGTTGGAAATCACAACTTTCCATGGGCGATTAAGGATTTTTGCAGTGTCGAAGATATTGTAAATTTCTTCATTTTTAAGTAGTCCATCGGCATGAATCCCTGCGCGTGTTACATTAAAGTTTTTGCCCACAAAGGGTGTCATCGGTGGAATTTTGTATCCGATTTCTTTTTCGAAATATTCGGCAAGCTCTGTGATTACATGGGGCTGCATACCGTCGAGTGTGCCGCGCAACTGTGCATACTCAAACACCATCGCCTCAAGCGGGGTATTGCCCGTACGTTCTCCTATACCAAAGAGCGATGTATTCACCGCACTTGCACCATATAGCCACGCATATGATGCATTATTTACAGCGCGATAGAAGTCATTATGCCCATGCCATTCCAACATCTCATGCGGTACATTGCCGTGATGTGTAAGATTGTGTATTACACCCTGTACACATCGCGGCATACATGTGCCGGGGTATGTGACACCCATACCCATCGTGTCACATGCCCGTATTTTAATCGGCACGCCGGATTCTTTAGAGAGCTTCATCAGCTCACGTACAAAAGGTACAACAAAGCCGTAAAAATCAGCCCTTGTAATATCCTCCAGGTGACAACGCGGTTTTACACCGGTCTCGATACACTCGCGCACTATAGAAAGATAGTGCCCCAATGCCTGACGGCGGTTCATCTTCATCTGCAAAAAAATATGATAGTCAGAACAACTCACCAAAATACCCGTCTCCGGCAATCCGACTTCTTTTACAAGCTCAAAATCCTTTTTAGAAGCCCGTATCCACCCAGTAACCTCAGGGAACTCATAACCCAAGTTAAGACATTCATAAACCGCGTCACGGTCTCGCTTGGAATACAAAAAAAACTCACTCTGACGGATCTTGCCCTTGGGGCCGCTAAGCTTATGCAACATCTTATAAATTTTCTTGATTTGTTTTACAGAATAAGGCTCGCGAGACTGCTGACCGTCGCGGAAGGTAGTATCGGTTATCCAAATCTCCTTTGGCATATCCACAGGCACACTGTTATAGTTAAACATTGTTTTGGGAATATCCTTGTATGGGAACTGCTCACGATACAGATTAGGGTCATCTCTATCTAACAGTCCATACTCCGGCGCGCTATGTTCCCACAAGTTTGTGTATCGGTTAAATACATATGGCATGATTATTCTCCTTTAGAATACAAATTAATTAAACATCCCGCAAGTAAAGCCTCTGTCTCTGCCTCCGTCAAAGAAATCAACAAATTAATCTCCTTCACGCCACCTTTACCCACAACAAAAGCAGGGATACTCTCATGCCTATTTTTGACGGCATCCCTGATACCCGGTATATAAATGAAATCTTCACATTTAAAACCAGGCTCTTCTGCCAAAACAAAGGGCAACATCCCCCAGTTGATTAGGTTGGAGCGATAGCGTTTGGTTGCATACTCTTGAGCGATGTTAGCCAAGCCACCCAACACACGTTGGCAACTGGCGGCCTGTTCTCGCGCCGAGCCATCGCCGGGTTTTACGGCATACACCACACTACCTATGGCGACAGACTGCCCCACTTTATGACCTGCGCCTTTCAATTCCTTAACAATGTCAGAAAGTTCGCCTATGCCCTGCCCATGGATTTTTTTAGCTCTTGCAACATATCCCGGGTCTTTGCGCGAAAGGGTATGCTCCGCCAATGCATAAGGGTTTGAACGCAAAGTGGAAGTCTCGCCCGATGGGATTAGTTCGTCCGTGGTAGTGACAGGGTCGGTAATGAGCGAGGCCACCTGCAACAGCATATCCTCGCCAAGTGGCTTAAATTGCGGCCAGTCGCGTATACCCGGCCCGTAAACAAGCTCCACATTTTTGTCGGGCTTGCCTACACCCTTGTAGATTTGCTTATCATATATACTGCTGTCAAAGTAATACTTACTTGCGCCGTAGATGGCGCGTGCGCTTCGCTTGCTTGCGCCGTAGATGTTTTGGTCAAAACCGTCCGCGCCCGCTAAAACACCGCCGTTGGCGGCTGTTGCAGCAATAGAAAGTGCGTCCATGAGAGCCACATTTGCATCTTGCCCCATACTGGGTTTTGCACCCTCGCGATTTGGGAAGTTGCGTGTCACATGTCGTATAGAAAACCCGCCGTTTTGAGGCACATCCCCTGCCCCGAAGCAAGGTCCGCAAAACGCCGTTTTCAAGATTGCACCGGAGCGCATGAGCTTTGCGGTTATACCGTTTTCCATGAGAGCTACATACATGGGCTGGCTGGCGGGGTATACAGAAAGCGGCATCCCCACTCCCCTACCCTCCAAAATCTGCGCCGCTCCACAAATAGACTCATACAAACCACCTGCACAGCCTGCAATAATCCCCTGTGTAATCGGCGGCAAGCTATCTATTTCCGAAATTTTATAGACATTGCTCGGATGTGTCGGCATTGCAATCATCGGCACCACTTCTGATAAATTAATCGTAATCAACCCATCGTAGTATGCTATGGGGGCGGGAGATATTTTTGCAAAACTACCTGTACGTCCGTGTATCGCATAAAACTCTTCTACTTTATCATCGGTTTCCCAGATACTGGAGAGGCATGTTGTTTCTGTTGTCATGACATCAATACCCATACGAAAATCCATACTAAGACCCGCTACGCCACTTCCGAAAAACTCCAAGACACGGTTTTTAACAAAGCCATCTGAAAAAACTTCTCCAATCAGCGCGAGTGCCACATCCTGCGGCCCCACTCCGGGACGCGGCTCACCGATAAGGTGCACACCTACCACCTCCGGACGCGCTACATCATATGTGCGCCCCAGAAGCTGTTTAACCAGCTCTCCGCCGCCTTCTCCTATACCCATCGTACCAAGCGCACCGTAGCGTGTGTGGCTATCCGAGCCAAGCACCATTTTTCCGCCCGACGCGATTTCTTCGCGTACATACTGATGGATTACTGCAACATGAGGCGGGACAAAAATCCCGCCGTATCGCTTTGCGGCAGACAGCCCGAATGCATGGTCGTCAGCATTGGTAGTACCTCCCACGGCACATAGACTGTTATGGCAATTTGTGAGCACATATGGTATTGGAAATTTGTCAAAATCCTTTTCTGCGGCACGTACTGTTTGGATGATGCCGACATAAGTAATATCATGCGAGGCCAGCGCATCAAACTTTAGCCGCCACAGACTGTCGCCATCGGGAGCAGTATTATGTGCCGCCATTATTTTGTATGCCATGGTGTTTTTTGCAGCTTCTTCTCGCGAAATTTGCGATACCTCCGAAACATCACGTCCATTTAATACAAACACGCCACTACGTATACATTCAATCATTGCATTCATCCTTTAGAGTTTTAATGCCTGCTGTGCAAGTTCGGATGTTTCTTTTAGATAGCCATTTTTCAGCAGTTTTGATATTTTGTCTATGATTTCTGTCAGCACCGGTGAATATGTCCGTTTTTGCAACTCCACCAAAGCCTCTTTTGCTTCTTCTACCTCAAAGAAGTCACAAGCGTCACTTATTATTGTCATTTGCTCACGCAAAAACTCCATGTCTTTATTGTCATTGGGTTTTTCTTTTCGCAGTTCACGTATTGCCTGCAATGCCTTTTCGCGCCATTCTTTTGAGGCTTGCTTCGCACGGTTTGCCTTTTCGATGACCTCAGGCGGCTGTTTTTCGCGTATATATTTCATCAAATACCCATCCAACCGATTAATATCAATCGGCTTTGTGGCATAGCTGTCAAACCCACTTTGCAAAAACACTTCTGCCATATCGCTGAAAGCATTTGCCGTGAGTGCAATTATGGGATGTTTATAGCCTTTTTTGCGGAGTTTTTTCGTGGCTTCTATGCCATCCATACCAGGCATCATATGGTCCATAAAGATGATGTCATACACATTGCCATTGTTTATTTTTTCCAATGCGACATAAGCACTCTCTGCTGTGTCCACAGTAAGTTTGTATGGCATCAAAAATCCTTTGGCAACATATAAGTTGGACTCCACATCGTCCACCACAAGCACACGGCCATATGGCATGGACTCACGCTCAAACTTTGAGAGCCTCTTTATGGACTTTTGGGTATCCTCAAAATTTTGCAAGCCAAGAGCGACTTCGGAACCCAGTACATCACTGTTTTTGATTTTTTGCGGAAGGCGTACAGTAAAGGTAGTACCTTTGCCCGGTTTACTTTCTACTTCTATTGTACCGTTCATCATACGAGTTAGCTGATGTGCAATGTTTAGGCCAAGGCCACTGCCTTCTATTTCTCTGTTGCTCTCTACATTAAAGCGGGTAAACTCTCCATCAAACAGATTATCCACCTGCTCCGCGCTCATGCCTTGACCCGTATCGCTTACACTCACTATGACAATAACCTCGTCATTGCTGATTTTTTCTACATCAAACGACAGTGTCACAGAACCTGCCGGCGTATATTTGAATGCATTGGAAAGAAAATTGTTTAAGATTTGCTTGATTCTTATCTCATCGCCTATTAGATGTGTCGGCATTTCCTTGTTTACATGTAAAGAAAACTCAATTTGCTTGCTACCCACATACATGAGGTTAAGCTGTACAGTGTCCACAATCATGCTGGCGACTTCGTATTCGGCGGGCGTGATTTCTATTTTGCCCGCTTCTACTTTAGAAAGGTCGAGGATGTCGTTGATAATAGAAAGTAACAAGCTCGAAGAATTGTAAATACGCGAAAACGCCTCCTCAGTCTCGGGAGGATGTGAGTCTTTTCTTAGCTGGAGTTCTGTTATGCCCATCACGGAGTTCATCGGGGTGCGTATTTCGTGGCTCATACGCGCAAGAAAACGTGTCTTTGCTTTGTTTGCGCGCTTTTCGCGCTTGTTGGCTTCTTTCAGCTTTGCCATTGTTTCCTCTAGCTTATGTTGTTCTCTCATGTCCTTGATAAATGAAACAATATGGATTTCGTCCATCCAATTAAAACGCATAAGCACTACTTCACAAGGGATGATTTCTCCACATTTCTTCTGATATGTCCATTCAAAATGGGTGTATCCCTTTTCTATCGTGTTTTGGCGATGCCGGCGAGCCTTTTCTCTGGAATTACTGCCGTCGGGTTGCGTTTCGGGCCAAAATGTAAAATATTTTGTCTTGTATTCATCTATATCAGCGGACTCAAACAGGCGCAGAGCCTCTTTGTTGCACTCCACTACCTCTACAGTGTTATTTGTTATTGTTGTCACTATAGGCATGATATTTATTAGGTTTCTCATTTCTCTCTCTGACGATGTTTTTTCTTTAAGCGCGAGAGAAAGATTGTTTTTAATGTAATATACACAGTTGTCGTGATGATTTATGCCTAATGATATGGCCTCTGCCATGTCACGGCAAGTTTTGTATCCACAGGCGGCACAGTCTACATGTTGCGCATCATCAGAGAGCTTTAATAGCTTTTCTCTAAAAATATTCTCTATTTTTGCTTGTGGGATAATCGTTTTTGGAGATTTATCTTCTTCGTATATGCATTTAAAGTCGTCGATATTTAGGTGCGAAAGGTGTTTGTCTAATGCGTCACGCCTTTCTTTTGGGGTTTGCGGTGCATTTTCGTGCTTTTTCCTGCGTGCGTGCAGGGCATTGTATGCTATGTCTGTACGAAACACTTCATGGATTTCTGTACCCGTGCCTTGGCAACATCCGTATTTGCAGTTTAAAACATCTATGAGCATGGGCATATGCTTGTTATCCGCTTTTTTATCCGCCTCAAAGCTTGACAAAAACTCATATGCCCTACGTTCGCCCTCTACTTGCATGATGACAGCCTCGTTGCCCATATAGTATTCCAAATGTTCTTTTAGCCCTCCCGGCCCGGAAAAAGATGCAGAGGTAACAAACTCATCGTCCAACTCCACAGCATTTGCGATGTCGTCACGTTTGAGATGCTCCATCATTCCTCTGAATGTAACGCTGTATTTTATATTGCCTGCATTTGCGGGGCGTTGTATTTCCATTTTTTTTGCGATGCATGGGCCGAGGAATACCAAGTCATCAGTGACATTTTTATATTTTTTAAGATAGATAGCGGTACACATCATGGGGCTGTGTATCGGCATCAAATCCTGTATCAGGTATGGCTGATGTTTTTCTATGTGTCTCACAATCGAAGGGCAAGGCTGTGAAATATAGCCTTTTTTATCGCCCTGCAAACAGCGCAAATAACCCCACATCGCAATATCAATGCCGATACTCACGGGGTAAAAATTCTTTACACCAAGATTTTTGAGATGACCCAAGATTTTCTTATAGTCAGGATAGTTTAGAAAGAAAGAGGGAGCTATTAAGACCGAAATGCTTTTTCCGCTGGCTAATCCTGAAAAAAACTCTTCTGTATCATCTCTGAACTTTCGCGCATCGTGGACACATGTCACCATACATGTGCCACACAGTATGCATTCATTATCATCAACGGATATTTTATATTTGCCTTCAAAAGGCACAGATACATTTGACCTAAGTACAGGGCATTCGTGGATGCATTTGTTACAGTCTATACATCCCTTGACATCTGTGTAGATTAGCCCCTTGTTGTAGTCTTTTATTTCTAACATCTTGATTGCCCCCGCGCTAAACCAAAAATCATTTACATTTCATTGTAACACATTTTCACTTTAAACGTAAATTTTTGCTTTTTTGAGGGCATGTTTTATACTTTTACCGACGATGATGACTGCTATTATTTTTAAAATTTCGAATGGCATAAATGGTAAAACTACTGCAAAAAACGACGATTGCAAGCTGTTTTGTGTGAAAATTGCAAACCACACCATCCCCATGGAAAGGTTTGCAATCATACCTGCAAAAAGACCAAAGACAGGCAACTTGGCTGCCAAAAATGACATAATCGGAAAAGCCCAAATAAATCCGCCCGTCGCCCCAAAAACAACCCCAAGCCCGCCTCTGAAATTTGAAAACACAGGAACACCCACCGAGCCGAGCAGGATGTAAATAAAAACAGCCGCCACACCTTTTTTTGTACCAAGGATAGTCCCGGACAAAAAAACAGCAAATGTTTGCAGTGTAAACGGCACAGCAAAAATAGTAATACTCGTCCATGCACAAACGATTATGAGCGCGACAAAAATACCGATAAAGCATAACTCCCTTGTTGTATACATGAAAATACCCCCTGCATTTTTTAGGAGTATATGTGAACAAAACCGTATCGTCAACCATTGAGATGCCAAAGGTTTACATTAATCTTTAATATTTTACTTGCATTTTACATAAATACATCGCATAATTTGTATGTTTTTTGCATTTTAAGCTGATTTCAGGAGGCGGATTACAATTTTTGCTATTATATTTGGATTATTAGGCGGGCTTGCACTATTTTTATATGGCTTGCACACAATGGGAAGCGGATTGCAAGAGATGGCGGGGAAAAAGGCAAATAGGGTACTTGAGGTTCTTACATCGGTACCCATAGTCGGAATGCTCGTCGGTACGGTCGTCACCATCGTCGTACAAAGCTCAACGCTTGTGACAGTAATGGTCGTGAGCCTTGTAAACTCCACAATGCTAAACCTAAAACAAGCCGCCTCTGTTATCATGGGTGCCAATATCGGCACCACATTAACGGCGCAGCTGGTTGCCTTTAGAATCACGGACATCTGGGTGTATTGCGCGGCTCTGGGCTTTATTCTGTATTTTTTTGTTAAGCGAAAAAGCATAAAGACAACGGGGTTAGTGTTTTTTGCTTTTTCCATGCTCTTGCTGGGGCTATCATTGATGTCGGACGCTATGAGGCCATTGCGCGAAGAGCCTATGTTTTTGAATTTGATTAGCAATTTTAGTGATAACAGAATTTTAGCAATGCTTGTCGGACTTGTTTTTACGGCGGTTGTGCAGTCATCTACGGCAGTCACCGGTGTCATTGTTGCTATGACGATGGAGGATTTGATTCCGCTAAGTGCCGCATTGCCGCTGATTATAGGCACCAATATCGGCACATGTTTTACCGCTGTTTTGGCTTCTATTGGTGGGTCTACAGCCGCAAAACGTGCAGCCGCTATACATGTTATTTTTAACACCACCGGTGCGATTATTTTTCTTGTGTTTCTGCCGCAATTCGAAGCGGCTGTTTTATTTATTTCGCCCGAGTATGACGTTCCGCGCCAAGCGGCCAACGCACACACTCTGTTTAGCGTGATTTCCACCGCAATGTTTTTACCACTGGTCGGATTGCTTGTTAAAGCCGTGACACTTATGATTCCCGAAAGAAAAGCAGAAACAGAGTCCATAACTATGTATCTCGACAAAAAAATGTTGAGCAATCCAAACATGGCAATCACATTGGCACAAAAAGAACTTGTACGTATGGCAGAAATGGCCGGCGAAAACGTATCCCTTGCAATAGAAGGCTTCGTAGGTCAAAAAAAGAAAAAACTTAAACAGCTCAAAAAGCAGGAGAAGAAAGTAGATAAGCTCGAAAAAGAAATAGTAAGCTACCTCGCCTCCGCATCGCAGACGAGTATGGGTCGACATATGTCCATACGCCATGCGGGTCTCCTGCACGCCGCAAACGACATAGAGCGCGTGAGCGACCATGCCATAAACATCGCAAAGCTAGCGGAGAATGTAATCGAAGAAAAAATCGAGTTTCCGCGTGAGGCGATTAAAGAAATCAAAGACATCTTCCAGCCCGTATCAGAAATATTTGCCACCGCCGTAAAATCCGTAAGCGAAAACGACACAAAATTAATACCACAAATCAAAGCTCTAGAGGCCCTCATAGATAAAAAGGAAAAAGAAATGCGTGCCGCGCATATGAAACGCATAGCCAACGGTGAAATCAGCGCGGAAGGCGGCATCATCTATCTCGACATACTAAGCAACTTTGAGAGAATCGGCGACCACGCCATGAATATTTCTCATCTGCCACAAGGCAAATTATAATTTGCAGTTATTAAACTTTGCAAAACGAGCCAGACATTTTTCTATTTCCTTCTTTATTTTTGCGTTTGGCTTTACATCGTCCTCATACCAAATATTTTTTACTTTTAGCATATCTTTTTCTGCCACAACTTCTATTCTGCCTATAAATCGGTCGCCCATTAGTATGGGCAGTACATAGTGACCATATTTTCGTTTTGCCGCGGGGATGTATATTTCCCATGTGTAATCGAAGCCGAATATGGCCTTGATTATTTTTCTGTCCCACATGAAACAATCCAAAGGGGCAATAAACTCACATCGCGAACTAGAGTCAAAGTCACTGCTTTGTACGGACTCCAGGATGGGTAGGTCTCCGGAGCGGCAGTACAGGGTTTTGCCTTCTACAGTGACGGCTGTGATTTTGCCTTCTTTTTGCAGGTCTGCAAAAAGCATTTTGCGTACATCGGATTTGATTTGCCAAATTGTATTCGAAAACTGCGGCCACAAAAGCCCTACCGCGCCTACATATCGCAACAAACGCCATTTTAGATAGTCTGTTTCGTCCGTGATAGGCTCTGCTGAGGTCAGTATGTTTTGCGGAATATGTCTTTCCGCTAGGTCATAAAATTTGCGCGTGCCTTTTTTATGGTGGATGACTACATCACCCGAACCATATAATTGTTCCAACACAGACGCAGAAAGATTTTTCCCGCTACTCCACACAATATAAGCCCGCCACTGAAAATCGCTGTCTAGCTTTATATCATCAGGACAGACCACGCCATTTTCTTTTATAAAAGTCAATGTCTGCGCCATTAAAGCTTCCAACTCGGGATGTGCCGCGGCACGTAAACGTGCCGCTTCTCGGCTCCTTTTAAAATAAGGCCAGTCCTCCGTGCGTATGATTGCCGTGTTTTTGTCGGGATAATCCAGCAACATCCTATCCTCATACAGCAAGGAGTACAGCATTTCTTTTGTAAAATCCTTGACACGCGATTGCAGTGTTAGCTCTGCATTTCTCCCACATATATTAATCGGGTCATACTGGATACAGCCCGCTTGGCCAACAAAGTCCATCACACCCTGCTTGCCAAAAAATTTGTGTTCTCCGATTAGTCCATGTTTTACAAGGAGGAAATGTCGCGCCTGTTGGTTTGTTATTTTCATAGGCTAATTCTTATCATGTTCCATGATAATGGCTTTAGGGTTGCGGCTAGTGTATCGCTGTTGATTTTTGCGTTGTCAGAAGGCTTTGGGGCTATAGGGCAAGCCTGTTTTGTATTTATTTGTTTTATGTCATGGCCGCTTATTTCAGAAAACTCAATAATTTCTACAGGTGCAAATCCTTGTAGCTCTACGGAGAAATCCATGTTTTCCTCCGAACGGTTTACAGCAAAAACTACGATTTCGTCATCATTATGAACCGCTACAGACTCTACGAAGGGTACGTCGTTAAACTCTTCGCAGTCATAGGTTGGCACGTCCAGATTGTGACGCAACACTATTCCATGTCCGTAGTGTGCCGCATGTTTAAATGGATAAAACGTAGCCTGCCGCCACGCTTCACCGCCTTTTTCGGTCATGATGGGAGCGATTACATTTACAAGCTGGGCAAGGCAAGCGATTTTTACACGGTCGCTGTTTTTTATTAATGTAATCATCAAGCAACCCAGCAAAAGTGCGTCCTCAAAATTATATATATCCTCAAGTATCGGAGGAGCATGTTGCCATGGCTCATTTTTTTTGTCTACCTCCAACGAGTGATACCATATATTCCACTCATCAAAGGACAGGTACATTGTCTTGTCGCTTTTCTTTTTTGCTTTGATGTAGTCGCATATTGCAGTTACACTTTTTATAAATCTATCCATTCCTACAGATTTTGCCAAATAGTTGGGCAGATTATTTTTTTGGTTGCCGTAGTAGCTATGCAATGACAAATAATCTACATGGTCGTATGTGTGTTCCAACACAGTCGCTTCCCACTCGGCAAATGTCGGCATTTCTACAAAGGAACTGCCACATACCACAAGCTCTATATCAGGGTCTACAAGCTTCATCACCTTTGCAGTTTCGGCAGCAAGGCGACCATATTCTTCTGCTGTTTTCATCCCTATTTGCCACGGGCCGTCCATCTCATTGCCGAGGCACCATGTTTTAATTTTAAAGGGAGCCTCCAAACCATTTTCGCGCCTCATGTCACTATAGTATGAGCCTGATGGGTGATTGCAATATTCCACGAGGTTTCGGGCTTCGTCCACGCCGCGTGTACCCAAGTTAACCGCCATGTTTACCTCTGCGTTTACTTCCTTCGCCCATGACAAAAATTCATGCAAACCTACCTCGTTTGTTTCTACGGTTTTCCATGCAAGGTCGAGCTTTTTGGGTCGGTTTTTTCCTACCCCATCCTCCCAGTTATATCCTGACAAAAAATTGCCGCCCGGATAACGTATGAGCGGAACCTTTAGCTCTCGTACAAGCTCTTTTACATCCTCACGAAAACCCTTAGCATCAGCTGTCGCGTGGCCCGGCTCATAAATGCCGGAGTACACCGCACGCCCCATATGCTCAAGAAAAGACCCATATACACGCGGGTCTATCTCGCTTACCGTGAAATTTTTGTTTACCGTCATTTTCGCCTTCAAATCAATCATCTCCCTAAAAAATATACATCATGTTGGGTTTAGTCCACTTGCTTTAACGCCAATGCCAGCACACCTGCGGGGATGGCTGCCACGGCTTTTTCTGCGTCTGATTTTTTCACCTCCAATTTTGGCTTGATTTTTCTTTCGCCACCACCATTATCGTAGGTTAGCAGGAGTCGGTCATATTCCTCATCCTTTTCCACTCGCAAAAAACAAATTGGGTCTTTGTCCGGATGCTTTTTTCGCAGTTCGCGTTGATATGCCTTTATTTCACGGCTGTCAATGTCTCCCTCGTTCATGACGGCAATTACTACGCCGCCTTCGAGTACGCCTTCCACGATTTTGCATGAGTATGCCACCAGACCACGCGAGCCAAAATTTTGATGCATCTGTGTTATTGTCAAATATTTTTGCGGCGCAGTTACCGTTTTATAGCTCTTTTTTCCACTCATCACCTACCCCCTCTCGCAACAACCTCCTGTACTCGCCCCATTTTATATACCTCCCACCCATTTTTTCAAGATGTGGAGTATGGAATTGGCAATCCACAAAAACAAAGTCATTTTTGCACAAGTCAATAAGAGCAAGCTTTGACGCATTATCTGCATCAGAAAACATACTTTCTCCAAAAAAACACCGCCCCAGCAATACTCCATATAGCCCGCCCACCAGTTTATCTTCTTTATAAACACCAACACTCATTGCATATCCATTTTCAAAAAGGGCGTTATAAGCCTCTTCCATATCGTCAGACAGCCATGTCCCACCCTCTCTTCGCGCCCTGCAACCTTTCACCACGCCCGCAAAATCGAAATTTATCCTTGTGTACAACCCGCTTTTGGGGATTGCTTTTTTCATACTGCGCGACACATGGATTTCTTTAGGAAAAATAACAAACCGCTCATGCGGACTCCACCACAAAATTTCTTCTCCGGGATTAAACCATGGAAAAATCCCGTTTTGATATGCACTCAAAAGCCTCGGCATACTCAAATCACCGCCATATGCCAAAAGCCCATCACTATCCGCGAGAGCAGTAGGCGGGAAAACATAAGAGCATTTTGTCAATTTGAAAACAGCCATAAAAACCTCCTCTATTGCCGAGTACAGGTTTATTATAATATACTATAACAAAATACTAAATGGCTCTAGGCCAAGCGGAGGCAATCATGGAAAAAACCTTAGAAAAAATTGTAGCACTGGCAAAAAACCGCGGATTTGTATTCCCGGGTTCCGAAATCTACGGCGGACTTGCAAACACATGGGACTACGGCCCATTGGGTGCCGAATTAAAAAACAATGTAAAAAAAGCATGGTGGAAAAAATTTATACAAGAAAGCCCTCATAACGTAGGTGTGGACTGCGCATTGCTGATGAATCCGCAGGTATGGGTAGCATCAGGGCATGTGGGAGGATTTAACGACCCACTGCTAGACTGCAAAGCCTGCAAAGAACGCTTTCGCGCAGACAAACTCATCGAGGACTATATGTCTGACAATAAAATCGAAAATGAAACCCCCGACGGCTGGTCAAACGAAAAAATGAAATCTTATATTGACGAAAAATCTATCCCTTGCCCAAAATGCGTAAAGCGCGACTTTACAGATATTCGACAGTTTAACCTAATGTTCAAAACATTTGTGGGTACGACGGAGGATAAACAAACCGAGGTTTTCTTGCGCCCCGAGACTGCACAGGGTATATTTGTAAACTTCAAAAACGTACAGCGCACATCACGACGCAAGATTCCGTTTGGTATCGGACAGGCGGGGCATTCATTCAGAAACGAAATCACCCCCGGTCGTTTTACCTTTCGCACATTGGAATTTGAACAGCTTGAGCTGGAGTTTTTCTGCGAGCCGGGTACGGACGACGAATGGTTTGTTTACTGGAGACAATTTTGCATCGACTGGTTGCACAATCTGGGAATGCCGCCCGAATCCCTAAAAATCCGCGACCACGGCCCCGAAGAGCTTTCGTTTTATTCCAAAGGTACGACTGATATTGAGTATCTCTTCCCATTCGGATGGGGCGAGCTTTGGGGTATTGCTAACCGTACAGATTACGACCTAAAACAGCATATGGAGCATAGCGGCGAAGACATGCATTATATTGACACAAACGACAATACAAAACGCTACATCCCATACTGCGTAGAGCCATCACTCGGTCTCACTCGTATGACACTCGCCTTCCTCTGCGAAGCCTATGACGAAGAAGAACTTGGCACGCCCGAAAAACCCGACACACGGACGGTACTACGCTTCCATCCCATACTCGCACCAGTGAAGGCCGCTATATTGCCACTATCCAAAAAATTATCGGAAGCAAGCGAAAAAATATATCAAGAGCTGTCAAAAAGTTTCAACTGCGACTTTGACGACACAGGCTCTATCGGCAAACGCTATCGCCGCCAAGACGAAATCGGCACACCGTTTTGCATAACCTACGATTTCGAAAGCGAAAATGACAAAGCCGTCACCATCCGTCACCGCGACTCCATGGAGCAAGAACGTGTAGCCATATCAGACCTAACAGCCTATATCACAGAGAGGTTGGCGTATTAAAACGAATCTCCGTTAGCCGCCCAGCCTCTTGGAAGCCAAGCGACTTATACAACCCATTTGCGATTATGTTGTCACAAGATGTGTACAACACCGGCAGTTGCGCATTCTCACGCGCCTTTGATGCAAGTGCCGCCACTATAGCTCTTCCATACCCCTTGCCCCTAAAAGCAGGGGCTACATAAACCAAATTAATACGACATGTCTCCCCCATCCCCGACAAAACACCCATTGCCACAGGCACGAAATTTTCGATGTTCCACGTATATAATTGCATGGATGATTCACTTTTATTGTCTTGCCGCGTTAGGTTTTGCGACAAGGATGAATGCAAAGTCTCTACATAAAATGCCTTTAGCCATTCCAACACAATAGGCATATCTCGTGCAACAGCCGTCCTTAGCCCCCTCTGCTCCTCTGCCCCAATCACCACATCCTTAGGCAAAAAATATGCGAGCATTTCCTTCTCCGTATATGAAGTGTTTTTTGCAAAAGAATACATCTGTGCACAAGTTTGAGCAATATCCTCTTCGGCGACGATTCCAACAAGTGTCTCATTTTTTTGCAGAAAAAAATTATGTAAAAAATCATTAAAAAAAAGCCGCACATCAGTTTTACTTCTATCTTGTGCGAGCCATACCCACAACAAGGCCTCCGGGCTAAATATTGCCAACCCGCCATTTTTATATGCCTCATGTCTATGCTCAAGCATATCGTAACACATACTGTACAATATACGATTGTTCATTAGCCCCTCGATAAACGTAATATCGCCTCAGGGATTCTGTCGAGAGGATATTCGCGCTCTACCGCGCCAAGCTCCATGGCGGCCTTGGGCATTCCGTATACCACGCAGGTTGCCTCATCTTGACCAATTGTTTTTGCACCCGCCATCTTCATATGCATAAGCCCCTTAGCACCATCATTGCCCATACCTGTCAAAACAACACCTACGGAGTTTTTGCCCATGATTTTTGCCACAGACTCAAACAAAATATCTGCGGCCGGCATCACACCATGGATACGAGTACCCACATAGCACTCCACAGCCAACTTGCCCTGCTGTTGCACAATACGCATATGCCTGTCTGCCGGCGCAATAAGCATACGCCCACGCATGAGGAAATCGCCTGATTGCGCCTCACGGATTTCTTGCGGGTACAGCGCGTTTAGCCTGTCCGCAAACAGCTTAGTAAACCCACTTGGCATATGTTGCACAACAACCATCGGCGGGATGTCGGGAGGCATACGTTTGAGCAAATCCTCCAGTGCATTTGTACCACCTGTGGATGAGCCGATTGCTATGATTTTTTGCCTATCGTTTGTGCCTACCATTTTGACGAGGTCACGCATGTTTGGTGGCTTTTGTCGCGTCACCATTGTACTGACCTGGTCTGTGACCGTGGATACAAATCTGGTGGTAGTGATGGGGGTAAATACAGCAGGTTTTTGTAAAAACACATCATTGCCCGACTGCGGCAGTAAAGAATACTTGCCGCTACTTAGTGAGGTATAGATTATATACACAGTGTTTCTGCTTTGGATGGACTTTGTCCAAGTATGGTTTGGCGGAAATTCATCCATATCCCATATTATGATGTTTGTGCTATTTCTATTTAACTTGTTTTCGGCATCCATTGGGCGCGGAACAGAGACTATCGACTCAATATAAGGCTTTCTTTCCAGCCCGCTTTTGACTGCCGCGATTAAATCTTGTTGGCTTGCTGCAATAATTAATCTGGCTCCGTCCGGCATACGCTTCCACCTACCCTTTATGTTTAGCAAGTACAGCGGCCAACATCCCAATACCTTTTGAAATGTCGTCCGGTGAAACATTTGCGTAACTCAATCGAAAATATTGCGTTTGCTCACGCGAAAAATACAACTGCCCCGGCGAAACGATGACCCCTGCAGTATCGGGCAGTTCTCCGTTATTAAGCTTTAGCCATAGGCCGATGCCGCCTTCGGACTTCGAAAATAATGTGCAAAACGGCGACAGGAATGTCTCTGCCGCGGCTACTGCTTTTTTGTACTTTTGGGCATAGGCGGCGCGGATGGCATCGCAGTGTTTTTCGTAGTCAAAATTTCTAAAATAGAAGTCGAGCCCACGCTGTATGTAGCCCGAAGCCCCACCCGCTTGGATGCTTTGTCGTTTTGGGCAAACCATATAACCCAACATGCCTGCTGCAAAAACCCTTTCGAAGGACTTAATATACAGTACTCTGTCATCATTGTCCATAGTTATCATCGGCGTAGGTTTTTGCTTATAATAAAAATCACTGTAACTGTCTGCTTCTATTATATACGCATTATATTTATGCGCAAGTTGTAAAATGTAAGTTTTATCTTTATTAGTATAGCATATATTTGTCGGTGTCTGGTATGTTGGCATCAAAAAAAATATTTTCGGACGATGTTTTTTTGCAAATTCAGTTAATTTATCCAGGTCTATGCCGTTTATATCAATGGGTACTTCAAATATTTTAGCACCACGCTGTAAAAACGTGGCTCTTGCTGTCGGAGATGTTGGTGACTCTAAGATTACAGCATCACCCGGGCTTATCAGGGTATCCAAAATAACATTTAACCCATGGTTTATGTTAGAAATTATTTGAATGTTTCCAGAGAGGTTATGCATCTGCGAGATTACGTCAATCAGCGGTGCAAATCCATCAGTGTATCCAAAAGCACTCGCGCCATCACGTGCGACTACCGCTTCGAATGATTTCTGAAATTCATTTTTAGGAAATAACTCTGGGTCTGAAGAACTATCTGCAAAGTTTATGTACCCTTGCGTTATCGTCGGTACAAATACAGGCTTTGGGAGCGAGTTTACGTATATTCCGCTACCTTGGATTGAATAAACTACCTGCTTTTTTTCTAAATATTTGTACGCGCTTACCACTGTCGCGTTGTTAATGCTAAACTCTGTAGCGAGGGCGCGAATGGTGGGCATTTTTGTGTTAGGCAAAAACTCGCCCGCATTTATTTTTTTTATAAGCTCATCTGCAAGTTGTTTGTATAAAGGAATTTTGTTGTTTTTGCTAATCATATATCCGCGAAAAAAACTTGACTGATTGTAGCGGGTAGCTGTGCCGCATCAGGAAAAAAATAGTTGCGTACACCGACATAACCCAATGTACCCGGCATAGTAAATGTTTGTACACTCTCTGTAGTCACATTAGGAATAAACGGAATATAACGCACTGCGTATAGTCCCGCATTTGTACGCACATAGTTCAAAAAAATCCTTAGCATTTCCATTGGGTCGTTTAGCAATGCCTCTCGTGTTGTAGCTTGTTGTATTAACTGGGTCATAAACTCCTTCTGCATTTCGTTGCGCTGGAGGTCGCCCATCGGCCATTGTCGATAGCGCACCACACCTTCTGCGAGGTTTCCATCGAGCAACTGATGTCCTGCGGGTACGTCTATGACAAGAGGGGGTGTTGCCGTAGGGTCTGTATAAAACAGACGACGCGGGATGGTCATATAAACCCCGCCGATTGCATCTACAACAGCTCTAAAAGCCTCTAGTTCCACTTCCACATAAAAGTCAAAATCTATACCCAGCATTTCTTCTATCTGCGCTTTCATGTAATAAATACCATGCAATCGTCCGCCATGAGGGCGCATTTCAGTAATTTTTAATGTCTGCGGAGGCGAAAATCCATCATCGCGCATTTGTGTGAGCCTATGTTGCGGAATCCGTACAAACATATCACGCGGGATACTCATCAGATGTATATCGCCGCTGTCACGATAGAATGTACCCACCATAAGAGCATCTGCAAGCAAATTTTCGTCAAGGCCAATAAACAGAAAGTTGGTACGGGCGGGCGGGCGCAAAAGCGTCCCATCATCGTCCTCATGCCCTTCCGGCAGATTGAGTTCTACAGACAAATAGTCATCGCTGTCATCCTCAGATATGGGGTGTTCTGATTGCTCGGTCGGGAGTCCGCCATCATTAAGCATAAGTAACACTGCTGTAGTCCCAATTGCTAAAAACAAAGCCACCACGGCAATCGAACCCGCAACCAAGAAAAATCTTTTAATTGCAAGTATATGTTTGGTAGCCCATGCCATGGCAGCTTTTATGTGTTCTATTATAATCATCTCCAAAAAGAAGTTACGCTTTAGTATATCCCTAATTTTCATAACAATCAACGAAATTATCATATCCGTTTTTGAAAATCGTATCAAAATCCTCTTTTGTGGGAGAATTTAATGTTGTCGGGTAGGCAACAGAAATTTTATGATAGCGACCTCTCCTTTTACGTACCACATTTGTGAAAAAATCTCGTGTGCGTATGGCATCGATTTGGGCAGAAGAAATTTCTATCAAACGTTGCAGATTTTTTGTAGGCCGCCCGCGAGATTGGTAATCAAGAGGCGCAGAGGCGTTACTTACGACCAAATAATTAATTTGGTCGTCCAGCCCGCCGCCTATCTTGTGCAAGGCATCGAGTCCGAGGTTATCATAAACCCCACCATCCCAGAGGGTGTATTTTTGCATAACATCTACATCATGTCCACCAAATTTTTCTGACGTAAAGCGCAGACCCGATGTCTCCAGTTCATACGGACCGACAAAAACCGGAAAAGCTGCCGAAGCCGCCACCACGTGAGAAATCAGGAGGTTTGGCTTTTGCACATATCCTATTTTTGGGTCGCCCATATAGTCTTTGCGAAAACGAAAACGGCTACCTGTTTCAAAGGTGGTACAATTTACTTCCCAAAAAGGAAAGGGTGGCAAATCTTGCAAACTCCCTGTGATTCCCCACATACTTTCCAGCATTTTTGCAAGCATCTCTACGCGATTATTCCAATAACTCGGCGAAAATGGCAGACGTATCAATGCCGCCCGCTGAATATTTTCTTCTAAAATAAGATGACGCATTGTCGGCAAAGCTTTTTGTAAAAATTCCAAAGTACTCGGCCAGCGATTACCGTTTACAGCAAAAATGAGTGCGATACAAAGACTTGCCCCCGATACCGAAGATATGCTGGTAATTTTAGAAAAAATCCCCGATTCTGCCATACGTGCCAGCATCCCGAGGTGGTAAACGGCTGCTCTGATGCCACCGCCGGATAGTGCGAGACCCAGTCGCATTGATTTTTCCATATAAATACCCCCTCACGTTGCCATTGTATGCAAATGGCGATGAGGGGGTGTTTATTAGCCTAAATATCTATCTGCTGCCGCTCTATGCTCAGTATATGTCCGAGAAAAGTGATGTTCTCCCGTTTCCTCATTCCTGAGTACAAAAAAGAGATAGTCCGTCCCCGCCGGCCAAAGCGCGGCACGCAACGCCCGCAAGCCCGGATTAGAAATAGGCCCTATCGGCAGTCCGTCATGACGATAGGTGTTATGCCGCGAGTGTGCATATCTGTCAATATCGGCGATTAAAAGATGAAGCGGAGGGTCTTCCATCGCATATTTTACAGTGGAGCACATCTCTAACCGCATATTAATGGCCAGTCGATTGTGTATTACCTGTGAGACCATAGGAAATTCTTCACGCACACGAGTTTCGGCCTCCACTATTGAGGCCATGATGACGACCTCATCTATCGTCATCCCCATCTCTTCGGCACGGTCGCGCAATGTCTCGTCAAACTGATTTTCGAAGTTGTTGAGCATACGCATGATGATGTCAGCAGGACTTGGGTTTACAGGAATCTGATAAGTGTCGGGAAAAAGATAGCCCTCCAAACGATTTGGACGGTCCATCGGCACGTCTAACAAAAAGGCAAATGGAAAAGGCCCATATTGTGCCACAAAAATAAATTCTTCAGCAGGAAAGAACTCGCGTTCCTCAAAATATGCCGCCATGTCACGTATGGTTTGCCCTTCAAGTATACGAATCACCTCATGAGGAGCGACTTCCGCGGGGCGCGCACGCAAGGCGCGGTTAAGCTCGACATTATTCATATTCAAATTAAGCGTATATGTGCCTGCTCTAAAATCGCTACTGCTCCCACGCAAAAACAATTCCAGCTGAAACAGCATCCGATTTGGTATAATCCCCTCTTCCTCTAATCTGCGGGCCATTTCCGTAGTAGAAATATCCTCGGGGACATAAAACTCGACAATATAATTCGGTCCGACATATACCATCTCTTCTGCAATATCGCCACCAAAGCCAAACCCCCAGTTGAACGCACTAATCACAAGAAATGCCAACAATGCCATAATCGCCAGATTAAATGCCATACCAGCGAGATACATAAGAAAATTTACAGTTTTGTCTGCCTTCATACTTGCAACTCCTCCCACTTATCAAAAAGCTCCGTTATCATTGCCTCTAGCCTTGTCTTTTCCCCGAAAACAGCCTGTGCTTTTTTTGCATCTCGACTTATTTCGTCATCGTCGAGTCTTTCTTCGCATTCGGAGACTTTTTCTTCCAAGCCTGCTATTTCTTCCTCTATTTTTGCTATACGCGATTTGATTTTTCGTGCTTGTGCATCCGATTCTTTTTTGCGGAGATACTCATCCTTCGACGAAGATTCAGCGACTACAGGCTCATGGATTGCGGGTGTGGATTTTTTTTCTACGTAGTAATCGTAGTTGCCTTCATACTCCGCGATACCATTTTCGGTGAGTTCCATTACTTTTGTTGCAGTGTTGTTTATAAAATATCTGTCATGTGAAATATACACCACCGTGCCACTAAAGTCACGCAAAGCATCCTCCAGTATTTCCTTTGAAAAAATATCCAGATGATTAGTCGGCTCGTCCAACACCAAAAAGTTTGCCCCTGCGAGCATAATTTTAGACAACTGCACCCGGCCAAGCTCTCCACCCGAAAGTGCGGAAATAGGCTTAAACACATCGTCACCAACAAACATAAAAGCCGCAAGAGTAGTGCGGATTTCTGCCTGACCAAGCCTCGGATATGTATCCGCAATTTCCTGAAAAATCGTCTTTTTTTTGGATTCACCGTCAAATGCATGAGACTGGTCATAATATCCAACACGTACATTTACACCCTCACGCACCCTACCGCCAAGTGGAGCAAGCGAGTTAACAAGGATTTTAAGTAGCGTAGTTTTGCCGATGCCGTTAGCTCCGATAAGCGCGACTCTGTCTCCCTTTCTTACCTCAAAGCATACATCAGAAAAAAGCGTCTTTCCGTCAAAGCCCATAGAAAGCCCCTCTGCAAAGAGCACATCATTACCAGAGTTTATACTTGGCTTTAAACGCAAACGCATACTTGCCGGGTCTTGCGTGGGAGCGTCTACACGCTCAATTTTTGCCAATAACTTTTCGCGGCTTTTTGCACGGATGATAGCTGCTTCTGTACGGAATGAGCGTATGGTTTTTATGGCAGACTCATGATGCCTTATTTCCTTTTGCTGTTCTTTAAAAGCTTTTTCTGTCAACGCACGATTTGTAGCCTTTTCGGTCACAAAATACGTATAATTCCCATTGTATACTATGGATTTTTTGTTTTCAATTTCAATCGTCTTTGTCACTATTTTGTCCATAAAATACCTGTCATGCGAAATCAGCAAAACCGCGCCATCAAAATTTTTCAAATAATCCTCCAGCCACGCTACACTGTCTATATCAAGGTGGTTGGTCGGCTCGTCCAACAAAAGAAGGTCGCTTTTTTCTAACAAAAGTCGCCCCAAAAGTGCGCGTGTTCGTTGACCACCCGACAGAGTATCAAACGACTGCCCCCACTGCCCCTCATCAAATCCAAGCCCACGCAGTACGCCTTTTAGGCGGCTTTCCATCTCGTAGCCACCCTCATCTTTAAATTTATTTATTAAATTGTCATATCGTGATAAATTTTCTTCCAACTCCTTACCTTCGAGGCTACCCATGTCTTTTTCCATCTCACGGATGTTTTTTTCCATATCCTTCAGCGGAATAAAAACAGCATCCAATGCATCGTAAAGACTTATCGACCCATCGACCGGTGTTTCCACAACTGTAGAGTTATTTAATTGCGGGAGATACCCCACCCTCATGCTCGATGATTTTGTAATCGCGCCACCGTCCGCCGCCCATTCCCCTGTAAGTAGCCGGAAAACCGATGTTTTCCCGGCTCCATTTACCCCCACGAGTGCCGCCTTTTCTTTTTCTTCTATGATAAAGGAAATATTTTGCAATATTTCCTCTGCTCCGATTGCTTTTTGTACGTCTTTTAGTTGTAACAACACGAGGTATCTTCCTTAATCTGTTGCAAATAATAACCCTATTGTACCACATGTTTTCGCCATATCTTACAAAAACAGCGAAAATCGTCCCATCAAAAAGTTTTCCAGTCCAAAGTTGGCTCCGCCTACCACCATAGAAAACGCCTCGGGATATTTATTTTTAAATACGATTCCGCCACCGGCATTTTTTACTCTGCCACTTTTTATTTCTATTGCGGTTAGTTTGTTTCGTTTTTGCAATACAAAATCCACTTCGTTTCCACGTTCGCGCCACCAAAATATTTTAAAATCCTCTTCCTTACTTCTGGCGAGAAGGCTCGCGCCTACGGCTGTTTCTACAAGCCAGCCGCGATAGGATTTGTTTTCCAGCAACCTTTTTCTTCCAGCACCCTCGGCATATGTCATTAGCGATGTGTCATATACCATAAACCGCGGCGTGCTTTTTCGGATTCGGATTAGTTCTCCCGAGTAATTTTGCAGTCCTGTCAATAAATTTACTTCATCTAACAACTCCAGGTAATGCGCAAGCGTGACGGTGTTGCCCGCATTTTGCAATTGCCCCAGCAACTTTGTGAGAGAAATCTCCTGCGCGCTATACCCCGAGCCATGCAAAAACAATGAACGCAGGAGTGCCGGTTTACGAATATCCTCCAACATCAGAATGTCTTGCGAAATAACAGGTTCTATAATGGAAGAACTCATATACTGCGCCCATCTTTTTTCGTCATTTTTTAGCGGCTGCGCCCCGGGATAGCCGCCAAAAAGCAAAAAGTCATCCAAGGTATAACCAAATGCCTGCCTGCATTCGTTATAATTCCAATGCGGTGAATGCAAAACCTCAAACCGACCCATCAGAGATTCTTCTGTGCGAGAAAAAAGCGTAGGCGACCCAGTCAAAATTACTTTTAGCGGAACACGATTGCGAGTATCCTCATCCCACAGCATTTTTACGATAGAAGGCCAGTCGCTTATTTTTTGTATTTCGTCTACAGCCAAGATTGCTTCGCCGTCTTTTGCCAAAGAGCGAGCCGTTTCCCATTCATTTCTAAGCCATTCTGCCCTTGCGAGGTTTTGCTCATCGGCACTTACATAGTGATTTTTTATGCCGCATTCTTCTAAAGTCTGCAAAACAGTCGTAGTTTTACCCGTCTGTCGCGGCCCTGTCATAATTTGTATAAACAGACGAGGCTCTGTAATTCTTTTAATAAGCCTCTCGGTTATTGTTCTCTTATACATCAGAACACCTCCATAATGAAACAATTTACTCATTATGCTTTACTATACACCGCAAAAATTAAAAAATCAATGAAAAAGCTAATGTTATTTTTTTGGGTGTCGATAACTCTGTTGACAATACTTAGCTTCTGGTGTAATTTACGCCTTAGGGGCAATAAATCTGGACAATGGAGGAACATTATGTCTAATATGGTAGTAAGAACAAACGTGTTCGCGCTCAATGCGCACAGGAACTTAACAAACGTAGGACTGCATCAAAGACAGGCAGCTCAAAGACTAAGCTCGGGCTTTAGAATCAACTCCGCAGCAGACGATGCCGCAGGTCTCGCAATCTCTGAGAGTATGCGCGCCCAAATCCGCGGTCTTGACCAAGCATCAATCAACGCCCAAGACGGCGTAGGCCTCATCCAAACAGCAGAAGGTGCAATGGCTACCGTTTCTGAAATGGTAATCCGTATCCGCGAACTGTTGGTACAAGCCGCAAACGATACCTATACAGTAGGACAACGCGGCATGATACAAACAGAAATCGACCAGCTCATGACAGAAATCAACGACGTTACATTCCGCACAGAATTTAACACTCGTACACTACTCGACGGCGGTCTCTCAGGCGGTGGCGGACAAACAAGCCCTGTATCTCTACAGTGGATGTTGTTCCAGCAAGCTCGCGTGGTAGGCGTAGCACAACCCGGTGCTGACAGACTGCAACCAAATGAAAGAACAGACCACAGTCTGCGCGGCGAAATTATCGGGCTTCAAGAAGAGCTAAACGACCTCATCGAGCGTATCGCATATCGCAAAATACAAGATGACAGCAGTGAACTTTCTCGAAATACTTTTGACATGAACTTTAGAACAAATTACGACATCAACAGCGGAAGTAGTAACGCTCCGCCTAATGGGCTTGATTCATTAGTTACTGCATTAGATAATCATTCCGGTCTTACAACTTCTGAAACACAAGAGCTACGCAGTATTGCAAACAGACTCAACAGCTCTGTACTAGGCGGTATCCGCGCAGCACAAGAAATTTATCAACTGGTTAACGACCAAATCCGCGCACTCGGTGGTGTAGCAGCCAGCAACCATGACGGCACAAATGTGTTTATTGGTGCAGCTACAGACCATTGGAACAACGGCACCATGGGTACGGTTGATGTTGATGCAAGCACTGTACGCAGTGCTATAGAGGGCATGTCTTCTAATGGTACCGGTACAGCAGACCCTGCTGGTGGAGGCAGTCCTTTTGACATTGCAATTTCTACTGCACTTGTCGGTGATCCACAAGGACTCCGGACATTATCTAACCTGCTGCGTGAAATGGTAGGACATGTAGACCGCGATGGAAACAGGGTCGCAGCCGGCTCAGACGGTATCGGTAGTACACTTAGTGCTTTGCCCCCAAATCTATTTTCGACATACGATGGCAACGGTGGCTTTACAGCTTCCAGTCTTACGCCACACAACTTTTTATCTGCTCTTGAACACCTCTTCGACAATGGCATGGGTGTACTAGGTACAGTAAACCTTGAGTCCAATGCAATGTGGTTCCAAATCGGACCAAACTCCATGCAGGGCATGATATTACAGCTAAAAGGTATGCACACAGGTATACTCGGTGGCGGTCGCGGCGACTTGGCGATGATGATAGACGTACGCGAAAATAGTGGTATACCGATTTCGCAACAACTCGATGACATTGACCGCGCAGAAGGTATCGTAAACCAACAACGCGCACAACTCGGTGCGGTACAAAACCGCCTTGAGTTTACACGTCAATCACTCGACATATCCAGCGAAAACCTATCTGCTGCAGAATCACGTATACGCGATACAGATATGGCACGCGAGATGATGAGATTTACACAAGCACAGGTGTTACAACAAGCAGGTATCTCCATGCTCGCACAAGCAAACCAATTGCCATCTTCAATCCTACAACTTCTTCAATAAACTCTCTCTTAAAACATGCAAAACCCCGACCTATGTCGGGGTTTTGTGTTATAATGCGCTCAAAAAAAGGAGGAATCATAAATGGCAATTTCAATAGAAATAAAAGAAAGGCACAAACTAGTGGGGGTCAAAGCGTTATGAAAAAATTTATGGACGAAAAATTTCTGTTGCACAGCGATACAGCGGTAGAAATTTATGATTCTATATGCGATTTGCCGGTTATTGATTATCATTGTCATCTCGACCCTGCGGCGATTGCCAACAATGCGCGTTTCCGTAGCATTACAGAAGTCTGGCTGGGTGGCGACCATTATAAATGGCGGCTAATGCGCCACAATGGTGTGCCTGAGTCGCATATCACAGGCGACGCACCCGACCACGAAAAATTTGTTGCGTTTTGTGCGACGATGGAGACGGCGATTGGTAATCCCGTATATCACTGGGCACATCTGGAGCTGAAAAAATATTTTGGGTACGAAGGCGATATAACCGCCGCAAATGCTGCTGAAATCTATGCACTGTGTAACAGCAAAATTGAGAAAGAGGATTTTAATGTACACAGCTTGCTAAAAGCCTGCCGTGTAGAGTGGCTGGCAACCACCGACGACCCAGCAGATGACCTAGAGTTTCATAGGCAAATCAAAGATGATAATGCCCCGGGCGTGCCAAAAGTATTGCCCACGTTCCGTCCGGGGGGTGCGCTGGAAATAGAAAAACCAACGTATCCCGAGTATCTGAAACGACTCGGAGTCGCAGCAAACAGAAACATAACGGACTGGGATAGTTTACGCGCCGCATTAGAAAATCGCTTGGATTTTTTTCATAATATGGGATGCTGTATTTCTGACCATAGCCTGGAGCCGCCCGTTTTTGTTGCGGGGGCTACCGATAGTGACGCTAACGAGGCAATAAAAAAAGCACTCTTTGGTGCTACGCTTTCCGAACGAGAAATAAATGCATACAAGACGCGACTCATGTCATGGCTCGGCGGGGAATATCACAAACGCGACTGGGTAATGCAAGTCCATATGGTGGTGCAACGAAATAACAATACACGTATGCTAAAATTGCTCGGGCCCGATACCGGTTTTGATTGTATGAGTGACCGTAGTTTCTCGTTGGCGTTGGCGCAAATGCTCGATGACATGGAACAGCGAGACGCATTGCCGCGCACGGTGCTTTACGCGCTTAACCCTTCTGCGGACGATATGCTCGCTACTATGATAGGCAACTTTGCGGGGCGCGGAATCCGCGGACGTATGCAATGGGGCAGTGCATGGTGGTTTAATGACAATATGCCCGGGATGAAAAAGCATCTGATTACACTCGCAAACCATGGACTTGTGTCAACATTTATCGGAATGCTCACAGACTCGCGCAGTTTTCTTTCCTATCCGAGGCATGAATATTTCCGCAGAATCATCTCACAGCAGATTGGAGAATGGGTGGAAAACGGAGAATTTCCGCGAGACATGGCTAGATTGCAAAAAATTGCCGGCAATCTTGCTTATTACAATGTGAAAAATTATTTTAGCGGCGTTTAGAGCTTTACCGGCATAGTGCCGACGGCCTTAGCCTTGCCTGCGAGTACATTAATCGTGTTTTTTACGGCGCGGTCTGTGTATTCGTAGGCGGCTATATGGCAGCCGGCATTTTTCATTTTCAAAATGTCATATGGAATACGAAGGGACACAAGTATTATTTTTTTATCCTTTAATGCGTCAAACAGCTCAATTTGGCCGGGGTTTACCATTGCACTGTAACAGCCATACAGTACCATGTCGTAAAGCTCCGCCGCTTTGATGACAGAGGCAATTTCGGCAGAAGAGGGATTTATACTTAGTTCGATATAGTCGTTGTCAAACTCGGCGGCGGCTTGTTTGCAAAAGGCATCCATTGTGGTGACTGTATCGTCTGCTATGCTCGTGCGTACAGGCGGCGGCGATATAATCAAGAATTTTTTGCCTGCAATAGGGAGCATGTCTCCCTGTGTTATTGTTATGCTTTTGGCAGAAATTTCGTCGGCCAGTGCTTCGTGGGTGGGATATATATTTTGCGGCTTTGGCGCAGGGTTGCCTATGCCATATTTTTTTTTGTAATGAAGGACACGCTCTACAGCTGCATCTATTTTTTCCATGGGAAGTTCTCCGCTAAGTGCCGCGGCTAACACGGTATTGTAACAGGCCTCTTGGATGTCCGGGTCGGCGTTTAGGCAAATGAGGTCTACACCCGCATTGAGTGCCATGACACATCCTTTTTCTGTTGTAAAATTGTCTTTTACCGCCTTCATTGTCATACAGTCGGTGATTACCAGACCCTCGAAGCCTAATTTTTTGCGCAAAAAGTCTGTTATTGTTTTTTTTGAAAGGGTGGCGGGTACGTCTTTTTCTATCGCCTTGAAGATGATATGTGCGGTCATCAAAGAGTCTACGCCGCCTTCTATTGCCTCTCTAAACGGTACAAGCTCGACTTTTTCTAACCTTTCCATGTCATGCTCTATGGAGGGCGAGTCTAAATGTGAATCAAAGCTGGTGTCGCCATGACCCGGAAAATGCTTGCCTCCTGCTATTACTCCGCTTTTTTGCAAGCCTTTGATATACCCGACTCCCATTTTTGCCACGACAGCAGGGTCGTCAGAATAAGCACGAATCCCGATAATCGGGTTTTGTGGGTTATTATTTACATCCAAAATGGGCGCGTGATTTACATTAATACCAAGGGAGCGCAATTCTTGCCCGACCATCTCCCCTACCCTTTCTGTGGCGGCATAACCCATGCCTGATGCAGTAATCGCCATATTGGAAGGGAAATGCGTGGCACCCGAAAACACCCGCGTAACCATACCACCCTCTTGGTCGGCAGAAATAAATGCTGGTATGCCGCAACTTTCCATTGCCATATCTTGCAAACTGTCAGTGAGCTTTCTAATCGAGCTGTAGTCAGTCAAATCCTTTGCAAAAAGGATGTAGTTGCCTATTTTTGTTTTTTTTAAATGCCTGCTATACCCATCAGAAATAATGGGACCGTTGATTTTTACAAGAAACAACTGTCCTATTTTTTGTTCCAGCGTCATAGATACACTTCCAATCGTCTTTGGACTTCGTTTTTAAATTTGTCGATGTGTTTATTTATAAAATCCACGGGCGAAATATTGCTGTTAACAAGCTCAGTGATGTCCATACCGTAGCTCACGCTTTCGAAGTCGTCGGTATTATTGCTTTGGTAAAATGTTGCATTTGCAAGCCGTCTGCCGATAGCCGCCAAGTCATAGCGTTTTGAGCTTACTTGGCTATCGAAAACGCCAATCAATGCGGATGCCGTGTTTGGATACGGAGAGGTATCCTCTACCACCTTATCCTCATCGCATAACCAATCCAGAGACCGCCACACTTCCATGGCAATCACACGAGACGGACGTTTTTCTATGGGAAGCTCACGCAGGGCTCGGATGACATGCATTGCCACCGCTACATGGGTGTCGTGTTTATCAGCCAAATTATGCGTATATATAGTGTCGGGAGCGGTTTCTAAAATTATTTTTTTTATTTTTTCTGTTACATCTCGATTTTTTGGGTCTTTTGCTGCATTGCTTTTTTCGGCCAGTAGAAATAGAGCGTTGTATCGCCCTATTTCTGCCGCCGCTTTTTGTTCTCGCTCGCGTATTTCCATCATCTCTTTGTCCGTAAAGCCCGCGTAGATGCCGTTCCTAAGAGAGCCGCTACCATCGGTGACTACCACGGCAGTGAATTGGTTATCTTCACTGCCGTAGCATTTTGCAATCGCGGCATATGCCATTATTTCTACATCATCATGATGTGCAGCTATGCATAGATTTTTCATCATACTCACCTATTTGCTAAAAATACTTGGATTTGTCTGTTTAATTCTTCGGCTACATCGTCTACTCCGCTCGCACGTAGCTGTGCAAGATATTGCGGAATCGTAACCGCAGGGTCTACCGCGCCCACCGTAAGTGTACCGTGGAACTGGTCTCTTACACCCGTAATCGCCGCAAGCTGGGTAGATACCGGTGAAGAGTCAAACACAAAGCCTACGAGAGCCGTACCTACACCCTCAGCGTTATAAGCCTGAAAGCGTTCGAAGTACCCTACTCCGTCTACATCTGTCGGAGGCAGTATAAAGATATTGCCCATGCCAAAACGCCATGGATTGTACACTGCTGTAGCATCTTCTGCGCGTGTGATTGTGCCATCGGCATTGCGTGTAAAGTGAGTGCCTTCTACGCCATATGTCAAAATCGTCGCAAGCTTACTGTCTGTATACCATGCATTCATAAACTGTACGGATTCTGACTGGTTTTGGGAATAAACGCTAACCGCAAAACCTGACCCTGCCGCTGATGTGGTAGAGACGAAGGCTTGGCTAATCCGCGGGAAGCGTGCGTCTATACCACGCTCGTTAGAGGCTGCGCCCGTATGGCCGTATGCATATACGATGGATGAAAACAGATACTCGCCCGAGTTGCGTTGCTCTACAAGCACGGAGCTTGCTTGTTCCGAAATAGCAAGACGTGGGTCGATAAAGCCCATATTCCAGAAATGATGCAATCTTTCCAACACTCGTACATACAAATCGTTTTCGAGTTTTAGCCCGATGGTAGGATTTGCGGGCAAAGCAGGGTTGCGTGGGTCAAAACCAAAATGGAATGCATGTGTGTCGGTCAAATCAAAATCTGCATTGGAAAGTGCGCGAGCGAATAGTTCATTTTCGGGCGCGAATGGGAAGAATGTATCGCCCCACATTTCTTGTGCCGCTACCATTGCCGCTTCAAACTGAGGGTCGAATAATACGTCATAGTTAAAACCATTGGGGTCAAACAAACTGTAAAAATCAAAACCAAGCTCCGCAAGGCGTGTGTTGTTTACATCCCATGTGTACATCATGGCATAGTCTTTGTATCCGGGGATACCATAGATGCCAACGCCCGAAGGGCCTTGTGTAGTAAATGTATCCCAAAGTGCCGTCGGTACAGCGTTGCGCATACCCTGTCCGTATGTGGCAAGTAGGTTGTTGCTCGGGTCATCGAGGCGAATAAAGTTTCCTACTGCCGCGTTAGCCCAGAAGTTAAGACCCCATGAACCCGTCCAGTAGATGTCGATGTCTGTGTCTCCCGTGTCGAGTGCTGTCTGCGCGGGATACCCCATGCTCCAGCCTCCCGTCCAAATCGGTTCGATTTCGATATTGAGTCCGAGTTCTTGCAGGCGTGCGTTTGCCGCGTCGATTACGTCGGCATCGTCGGCGACCGAGCCACCCATAAACCAGACTGTAATCGTGGTAGGGCTGTCACCGCCACAGCTTGTAAATGTAATCACAAGCAAGAGACATGCTACAGCTGATAAGATTTTTTTCATTTTGATTCCTCCAATTTTTTTATTTTCACATCGGGCGGCTTACTCCTTCACCGCGCCGACGGTCAAACCGGATATGATGTAACGCTGGAAAAAGGGATATGCACAAGCTATTGGCAATACGATAATAACTGCCAAAGCCATCCGTAAGCCCTCGCCAGGCAGGTCGGCAAAGTTAATCCCACTCGCCGTACCTATCATGGTAAGATTTCGCCGCAAAAACTCTACATTTTGTTGCATTTCCATCAAAAGATATTGCAATGGGAACAAGTCACGGTTGCGCACAAAAAGCAGGGCAAGTTGCCAATCGTTCCAATACCCGATAGCTGTGAGCAAGCCAACCGTAGCAATCCCCGGTTTTGCGAGCGGCACTACTATAGAAAAGAGAGTCCTAAATTCGCCGCATCCATCTATATGCGCCGCCTCAATCAGCGACTCCGGCACAGATGTCTTAAAAAATGTACGCATGATAATCACATGGAAGGGGATAACGAGCGAAGGTATAATCATTGCGTTTAGTGTGTTTCCAAGGTTTAGCAAATTGCGAATCACGATAACCGTAGGCACAAGTCCGCCGCCAAACACCATGGTAAAAAACACAAAAAATGCAAAGAAGTGGCGCAGTTTATAATCTCGTCTAAAAAGCCCATACGAGTAAAGGATGGTTATAAGCAACGACAAAATCGTACCTACTACGGTAATATAGATGCTGTTAAAAAAACTGCGAGTGAGTGTACCGCCCATATCAAAAGCGGCGCGGAATGAAGTAAGGGTAATCTCCGTCGGGAAAAAAGAATAACCTACGGTACGCAAGCTTTCGGCACTGGAAAACGAAATGATAATGATAAAAATGAACGGAATGACACAGGCCAAAGCAAACAATCCGACAACTAAATGAATCAATGCTTCCGAAGGAATACTTACTCTATTAATCCGCATATACAGCCTCCTTTAAAACATTGCATTTTCGCGGTCTACCCTGCGCACTATGTAGTTTGCACCGAGTATGCAGACGAAACCAATCACATTTTGGAAAAAGCCTGCGGCGGTCGCCATGCCTGTAGCACCTGCTATAGGCGATTGCATGACACGGAATACGTAGGTATCAAAGACTTCTGTGACATTTTGGAGCGGCCCCATATTCATCGGGATATTCCAAAAGAGTCCAAAGTCCGCATTAAATATACGACCCACAGCCATGATAAACAGCATGATTATCATAGGCTTTATACTCGGGATGGTAATAGCCCACACCTGCCGCCACTTTGATGCACCGTCGATTGCCGCCGCCTCATACAAACCTTGGTCAATACCCGTAATCGCCGCTAGATAGATGATGGAGTTGAATCCCAAACTCTTCCAAAGGTGAGCAAATGTCAAAATAACAGGCCATCCCGTAGGGTCGAGATACCAGTTGCGCACACCTGAAAGCACACCAAATGTAGGGTCAAGAAAAGCAAACACAAAATAACTCGCTACCACCCAGCTGATAAAAAATGGAAAAAACATAAATGTCTGATATACCTTGGCAAAAAACTTATGCGTGATTTCGTTAAGTGCAATCGCAAGTGCCACCGCCAACACCGTGGTAAGTACGATAAACACAGCATTGTACGCCAATGTATTGCGTATCATATTCCAAGCTCTGTCTGTAGCAAAAATAAAGCGAAAGTTGTCAAACCCGACAAACCGACTGTTTATTATATTATTTATAAAAGTAGGATTTTGGGGAAACGGCCTATAGTCCTGAAACGCAATAACAAGCCCGCCCATAGGTATATAGCGAAGCACAAGGAGCCACAACGCCCCGGGCAACATCATCAAGGTAATTGTCAATGTTTTTTTATGTTTAGCGAAAAATCTAGCCATTGCTGACACCCCTCGCCTTATGTGTATGTAATAATTCGCAGTATAGACATTATGCATGTTATTGTCAACATAAAACCATGAAATATTTTGTATTTTCTGTTAGACTGTCAGACGTATATAAATTACATACCATGGGAGGAAAATTTTCATGCGACAAAAGGATATAATAAAAGAATTTTGGTTCCCGCATGGTCGATTTTCTGACCTTACCATGTATCGTTTTGGGCATCATTATTGCAAGTCAGGCCATGTGTGCGGCCCCGGCGTATGGGACAATTTTTTATTCCACTATGTAGTTTCGGGCAAGGGCAAGCTGATTTCGCTAAATGAGTTTGGCGCGGGGAAGGAATACGACCTTGAAGCAGGACAGGGTTTTGCCTTTTGGCCCGGACAGCTAAACACATTTATCGCAGACGAAAATGACCCATGGGAATACAAAAGCGTAGAGTTTAACGGTCTACGTGTGAAGGAAGCCATGCTGCAAGCGGGTCTGACATACAACAGCCCCATCTATACATCAAACAACAGCCAAGAACATGAACTGATGTATAAGGAGCTTGACTTTATCGTAAACAACGCAACCCGCCCGCCCATGGAGCTTGTGGGACATCTGTATGGTTTTTTGAGCGCGCTTGTGCAGTCATCATCCATGCGCAATTTAGCTGATAACGACAGCCTGCAAGATGTATATGTACAAAAGGCACTGGATTATATCGAGCAATTTTATCATCGCAATCTTACCATACAAGAAATCGCCGACTACTGCGCCGTACACCGCAGTTATCTGCACAGAATCTTTATAAATTGCCTAAACACTTCGCCACAGCAATTCCTTATCAACTTCCGTATGCGCAAAGCTTGCGAACTGCTAATCACCACAGACCTGCCCGTAAATGAAATAAGCGAGATGGTAGGCTATACCAACGCGCTTAATTTTTCACGTATTTTCAAACAAGAAATGAATAAATCTCCGCGGGAGTGGAAAAAAAATCAAGGCTAATCCTCTACCAGTGAAGCCACCGTAAGCCCTCTCGTAAACGGCGAAATCGTACCCATCAGCCCTGCTCGGGAATAAATACCTTGCAGTTTTCCATTGTATACAAACAGACCTGTGAGATTGTTGTACATTTTAAACTGTGGGCGCGTGCTTTCTGTAAAGTCGATGTTTTCGGTTTGGAATGGAGTGCAAAATTCCTGTAGCTGGTAGCTTTTGTCGGTGGCCTCACGTATGGCTTTTTCCCAGTTTTCGGGTGTTTCGTCCACACCTGCAAAAACTCCACGCGAACCATACAAGTCCAATGGCTTTATCACCCATTTGTCTTTGTTTTTTAATATATCTTCGAGGTCAAATTTTCCGCTTTCCAGTGGGAATGTCGCGGGGATATGCTGTTTTACATATTCGCATTCTGCTTCCGTTAAAAAGGAAGATGTCTCGGGCATATGCAGGATTCTAAACACGTCTTTGTTGTGGATTATTTGTGTACGAAAATGACCTATTATGCATACGGCATTATTGCGGGCGGCTTGTATAAAGGGCTGTACACTATCCTTGTACCTCATTATGTCGCAAGTAACGGCACGTCGATATACCACATCAATCCTTTGACCAAAACGACAAAGTTCCCCGTTTTCGTATTCCAAATCGCGCAAATCACAGATTTCTGCGGTGTACCCTGCCCTCTCGAAGGCTTTTTGGAACTCTATAAACTCGTTTGGCACTCCGCTTTCCATGATGTCAACTATGGCTATATGTGGGCACGCTACCCTTTTATTATATTTGGAATAAATATCGCCAAGTTCCCTTACCCATGAGTCAAAAAACTCAAAGCCACGTAGCTTTTGCCGCTTTGTATACTCGATATATGCATCACTGCTACGTATGGCATTGTTGATTTCTCTATCCTCATTCATTGCACTCGCGCCGTCTGCATTAAACTCACAAAATTCAAACGAAAAATCGTCCTCATTAAAAAAAATATCCAGCCGTGCAATAGGCAAAAGTCGCGGATAACCCGCCTCGGTGAGGATTAGCTCCTCCAGTTCCTTTTCAAACGGAAAAAGCTTGCGATACTCTGCATCGACCAGATACTGCATTATGACCTTGTCCAAAATCGTACAGATTCCATCCGCGGCTTTTTCTAAATATTCATAGGACTCTCGTGTAAAAATTTTTGGCATGTACAGACATGCCACAGGCTCACCGCGATATACGGCGGTAGAGTTTTTCATATAAAGTGCGGCCTCGTTACCGCTTTTTATATTTTCTTCCCATCGGTCTCGGATGAGCTGTGCGTAATTGTTCACATCAAAACGCCCCTTTGTAATTGTTATATCCCCAATATTATAATATAATGAAAGAAAGGAAAAGGAAAGGAGTGATTACATGATAGGCGTACTTATAGGCTGGGCTTTGAGTGCTGTTGTTTTATTCCTATTGCAATTTGTACCGTTTTTGGACATTTATTTTGGAGCAAATATTGTCTCCTTTATAATCGTAGCGGTTGTAATCGGTTTGATTAATGGGCTTCTTGTTCCTCTGGTAAAAAACATTCTAAAGATTAAAAACCCTCTGGTGCTTTTAGTCGCTACGCTTTTGGTAGATGCATGTGCATTAGTACTTGCGGGCTTCTTGCCGATTGCATTTGGCATAGGCTTTGTTTCAGCCATTATTGCCGCGGCTGTGCTTTCTGTACTTAACCTGGGAGCCGGTATGGTTAACCGCTAACCCTTCGAAGTCCAAATAATCCTCAATGAACTGTTTTCGCAACAACTTTTGTGGGATAAACTCATTGTATTTGCCTATTACCTGTGCGTTATCAGGTAATGGCAAATCGTACATATTAGGCTTATTCTCCATGATTTCGTAGATTATTTCTTCGAGTTCTGTTGCCGTGCCGTCAAACTGCACCTCCAAATATGGACATGTCATCCATGGTAGTTTGTTTTTGATTTTCCTATGAGAAAGCATGTAATGCAGTGTAAACATCTGCCGCGTGCCGACCCATGGGAAAATCGCAAACCTTTTGTCCGCGAGCTGTGTCACGAGGTTTACCAAAATGCCACAGTTACGTGCGATGTAGCGGATTTCTGCCAGGCGGCTTTGGCAACGCTCACTTAGGTAGGGATACATGTCATCGCTTTCCAGTACAGAACGGATTTTTTGTGAAAGTGTGGTGTGGATGTCGATTTCGCCCTTTACATCCCAGTCCACGACAGAAATACCGGGTACACGTTTTACAAAAATCACCTTGCTCTTTACGTTTACATCTATTGTTTCCCATGTCATACCCGCCAAGGCAAAGCGAATACCGACAGGATATACCTTGTCCACGGTGCCGATTGTGCGGTTTTCGTCCTTAACAAGAAGATACTCGGGCGCGATAAATACCGTAAGAAATTTATGCGAGTTTACAGATTTTTCGCCTTCGCGACCTATGATAATACCGCCACGTTCGGTCTTTTCGAGCTGATTTGTGTCAATGAGATGTGCGAGCAAAATTTTATAATCCTCTTGCGGAATATCGCGGAAAGCTCCAAGCGAAAGAATGGCGGTCGCCAACGCCGCCGGAGAAAGCTCTCCACTGCTTTTTAGATGGCTTAATGTTTGGTGGTAGAGCAAATTGTACGCAAACCGCCTCGGATATATCGGCTCCAACCAATGCTCCCGCGTGTATAGCTCGACAATCCCGATGGTGCGTATAAACTCCCAGTTAATCGGCCCGAGAATATCCGATGAGTCGATTTTTATACTCTCCACAAATGTGAATAACAACTGCGGGATTTGGCCACGCCGCCCGCATCGCCCAAGCCTCTGGGCAAAGCTCGCCACATTCATCGGCGCGCCTATTTGCACAGCTTGGTCGAGTGAGCCTATGTCTATACCGAGTTCCAGCGTCACAGTCGCTCCCGTTACTATTTTTTCGTCATCGTTTTTCATCTCATCCTCGGTTGTCTCACGCAGGAGTGCGGATACATTGCCGTGATGTACGCGGTATATGTCGGGTGATTTGTTACGCAATGCGATTTCGCGCAGGTTTGCAAGGACAAACTCCGTCTCCTCGCGGCTGTTTGTAAAAATGATTGTTTTTTTATCCAGTGTCTGTTTGAAAAGATACTCAAAATGCTCGCGGTCTCCCTGGTCGCCGTATCCACCTGCGTTAACGGTGTTTTGCGGCTCACGCAGGCTCGCTCCAATGATTTGCTCCTTTGTTTCGTAGTCCCGCTTTTCGGTCAAATTTACAAATCTTTCGATATGCAACCGGATTTTCCTTTTTCCTTCGTCTGTCACAGGAGCGGCACAGTTGCGAGAAGTACCTGTGTTTAGCCAGTTTTGTGCAAGTGATAAGTCTCCAAGTGTCGCAGACAGGCCGATTCTACGTGGGGTGGTCCCTGTGAGTCTTTGCATTCTTTCTAACACGCAGAGCAATTGCAACCCCCTTGCATCACGCATAAAATAATGCACCTCATCAATCACAATAAAACGCAAATCACTAAACATAGAGATACATGCCCCACGCTTGCCTGACACAAGGCTCTCCAGCGACTCGGGAGTGATTTGTAACAAGCCCTGTGGGTTTTCAATCAACTCAGCTTTTTTTGTCTGCGAAGCATCACCATGCCACCGTGTAACAGGGATATGCGAATCCAACAAAAGAAGTTCCAGCCGTTTAAACTGGTCGTTGATTAATGCCTTTAGCGGCGAAATATATAATACACCCACCGACCGCGATGGGTTTTCGTACAAATGCGTAAGTATGGGCAAAAACGCAGCCTCTGTCTTGCCCGACGCTGTACCGGACGACAATAACAGATTGTCGTCCGTATCAAAAATCACCTCTGCCGCCGCTACCTGTATCCCTCGCAACTCGTCCCATTTGTTCATATAAATAAAATCTTGTATAAACGGCGCGTATCTCTCAAACATCTCGCATTCCTCCATAGACTGTGTTATAAATAATATCATAAATAGATTAAATGGGGGATAATCATATGGATTTATTAAAAATGTTCGGTACGGGTTGGAATTTGGGCAACACATTGGATTCACTCCCGGAGAAAGACGATACCTCACCAAAGGGGCAAGAAACATCATGGCATAACCCGATGACCACGCATCAGATGCTGAAAAAAGTCCATGAGGCGGGTTTTTCTACCTTCCGAGTGCCTGTTAGCTGGTGTACACAGGTGGATGATGAGTTTAATATAAAAAAAGAATGGCTCTTGCGAGTAAAAGAAGTCGTAGACTATGGCTACAGCCTTGGCATGACGGTCATCATGGATTTGCATCACGAGGATTGGCATTTTCCGACAGAAGAAAACTATCCGTCTGCAAGCAAAAAGATAAAAAAAATATGGTCACAACTCAGTGATTATTTTGGCGATTACAGCCATCGTTTGATTTTCGAATCAATGAACGAGCCTCGCAAAGAAAATACTCCCATCGAGTGGATAGGCGGTGACGAAGAAGGTCGCTCAGTAGTAATGAAGCTAAACCAAGACTTCGTAGATACCGTCCGCGCAAGCAACAAACCAAACAACGCCACTCGTCCCCTACTCGTCCCAAACTATGCCGCCAGCACCTACGAAGTCGCCCTTGCCGATTTTGTTCTCCCAAAAGGCGAAAACATAATCATGTCCCTCCATGCCTACGAGCCGTATGATTTCGCGCTTGGTGACGACCCTGATATTAACGATTTTGCCGACGAAGATAAAAAAACGATAGACGAGCTTTTTGAAAAAATCAACAAGCACATCCTATCCAAAGGTATCCCCGTAATCATTGGCGAATGCGGCGCACGCAAAAAAGGCGACAACGAAGAAGCCCGCACCGCATGGGCAAGCTATTATACAAAAAAAGCACGCGAATATGGCGTGCCATGTGTATGGTGGGATAACGGAATATTCAAGGGCGGCAAAAAGACAGAAATCTTCGGTCTGCTAAACCGCCACACGCTCGAATGGACTTTCCCAAAAATCGTCAACGCATTTGTCTCATAGAAAACATGTATAAAGCGCATTCTACGCGCTTTTTCATGAGTGAGCAGCTGATGGTGTCCGGTTTTTGTATGCTACCGTTCATATAATGGGCAGTGGCCATACAGCCCCCACTACAATAATACCGCGCCCAACAGTTTTGGCATTCCGGCTTGGAAAGCACATGGCATGTGCTAAAATTTTCTGTCTGCTTATTGTTAACAATGCCAACATCAAGGTCGCCTATCCGGAATTTTTCGTCACCCACAAACTGATGACATGGATAGAGTTTTCCCGACGGTGTCACCGCCAAATACTCTGACCCCGCGCCACAGCCTGTCACGCGCTTTGCTATACAAGGCCCTCCGGTGATGTCCATCTCAAAATGGAAAAAGCGGGCATCTCTATCCAAAAGCTCACGCGCAAGTCGCTCATATTCATCAAAGAGCATGGGCAAGTCAATCTCACGTATAGAATATTTTTCATCAGAAGCCGCAACCACAGGCTCCACAGAAATATTTTTAAACCCTGCATCCGCCAAATGCAATACATCGGCAGAAAAATCAAGGTTGTGGCGCGTATATGTGCCGCGTACATAGTAACGCTCATGCCCCCGAGCCTCGACCAATGCCTTTATTTTTGGGAAAATAGTGTCATAACTGCCACCACCACCATGCTTTAGACGGATGATGTCGTTTACATGTTTTCTGCCGTCCAGGCTTAGTACGACATTGTCAAAATTTTCGTTAATAAATGTATGATGCTCATCGCGTAACAGTGTTGCATTTGTGGTGAGGGTAAAGCGGAATCTTTTACCCGCTTCCTTCTCGCGCTCTCTGCCATATATAACAAGATCCTTCACCATACCGAAGTTGAGCATTGGCTCCCCGCCAAAAAAATCCACTTCCAAATTATGCCTTGCACCCGATTCCCTGATTAAAAAATCCAAGGCTTTTTTTCCGACTTCCAGAGACATAAGACCGCGGTCACTATCGGTATAATGACCCTTACCTGCAAAACAATAAGTACAGCGCAGATTACACTCATGCGCGATATGCAGACATAATGCCTTGACTATGGGTTTTCTGTTTTGCATATACTCGTGTACATCATCCACCCGTTCAGAAAACAACTGCCCCGCATCAATAAGTCCCTTAATCTCATCACGCGCACCCGAAAAAGGCATACCGTCTATGTCGGATGCCTTTTTCATATTAATAAGCACATCAAATGCCACATCATCAATTTGGTGCAACGCGCCGCTGTTTACGTCCAACACCAAGTTTAATGAGTTAACGGAAAAACAATGAATCACCGCGCTACGCGCTTTTTTTGATGTGATTTACGCGGCTGTTTAGTGGATTTTCCTTTAGCGGAGATACTGCTAACACATCTGCCTGCTCGCAGTTTTGGTTTGCCACTGTACATGATGTTTTACATGCAGATTGGCATGATGTTTGACATTCTCCACAGCCTATGCCATGTGCCTCTTGTTTATTTCCCGGGAAAATTGTTTTGATATGTTTCATATATATCATCCTTTCGTTATTGTAACTTTTCTGATAATTCATTTATTACTCTGTCGGCTTGGTCATATGGTACTTGGCATGTACCGACCTGTTTATGCCCACCACCACCATAGCTCAACAGCACAGAGCCTACATCTACAGTGGCTGTACGATTCAAGATACTGTAACCGCAGGCAACAGAGCAGTTTTCTTTGTTTTTACCATCCACTATCCACATGCTCAAATTTGCATCAGGGAAGAGGCTATATATAAGGAAGCGATTGCCTGCATTTATTGTTTCTACACCACGTAAGTCTGTTATGATTATATTGCCCTTTGTTGTTGTATGTTTTTTTAGCATTGCTTTAAAAAGCTCGGTCTGCTCGTTGTAGAGTTCTACACGTTCTTTTACATCCGGATGCTCTAAGATTTCGGCAATGGGTTTTGTACGGCAAAGGTCAATCAACTCTTCCATCAAACTGTAGTTGCTTATGCGGAACTCGCGGAAACGTCCAAGCCCTGTGCGTGGGTCAGAGAGAAAACCCAATAGTACCCAGCCCTTAGGATTCAAAATATCATCCGCCGTAAGTTTGCCTGCATCTACCTTGTCCACATCTGCAAGCATCTCATCGAATTTTGTAAGGTCGAAGCGGTCTTTGTAGTACTCGTATACTACACGGGCAGCACTATCCATCTTGCGTAGTGAGCCGACAAAACCTTCGGGCTTGCCGATTCTTTCCCACTCACTGGTGTGATGGTCAAACCACATGCCACAACCTGGTACATACGGCACATTTGCAAGAATGTCATTTGGGGTAACACGCACATGACCATCTTGCAAATCCTTTGGGTGAACAAAACGCCATTTCCCGATAAGTCCTATTTCACGGAAAAGCACGGCACATGCCAACCCATCAAAATCCGAACGTGTAAGTAAGTCCATTCTAATTCCTCCGTTTTGCGCAAGCTTACAGCTCACGTCTATTTATAAATCCCCACTCGTACCAATCCATATTTGGAAAGCTCGTTGTTTGGGTTTAGTTCCAGTGATTTTTCGAAAGCGGCCTTCGCTTGGGTATATTGCATTCTGTTAAAATGCCTGACTCCCTTATTGTATTGCATTTTAGCACGAAAAACTTTGTTTTGCCACTGTATATAAATATGTGTAGCACCCAGTGCGCAGACTATCATCGCAATGATAATCAATGTAAGATTGCCCGTCGCAAACCCCGCAAAAACCAGCAAAAACCCTACAATACCCACGACAGGATTCACCCCTACGGAGTCCTGTGTCATTTTTGTACGCTTAGGCAGATTTTCTGTATAATTGTCCAAGTCGTTTTTTACGCGGGTTTTTTGCATTTCGTCATAATTTTTGGGACGTGTGCGTGAGGGTGGCACGGGTACGTCTTTTTTAAGTATTTTGTACTCCGAAATCTGACCCTGGTATAGCTTAAAGAGTATGCTGATGATGGATTTTAAGTTTTGCCCCTTAGCAGAGCGCACTTTTTTTGATACTTTAAGTACATAATAACGTTGTTCTTCGTATGAATCCAGAGGTGAGATTACAATTGTACTGTCCTTTGAGCGATAAGAAATATCGGTGCGCATTATATAGCCTTCTGTATCGGTAATTTCCATTGACTTTTCGTTAACGGATTTTTCGTCGAGAGGGATGTTAAAACGGATGTACCAATACACAGACTCCAGTGAGCCGGAGTCCACATTGATTTGCACTTTACCTTTAAGGCGGGGGTCGGAGACAGCTACTCTAACTTTATTATTTTTTTGCATTATGCGAACCCCTCCCATTATATTAAATTTTAATACACCCTTACATGATAGCTTATTTGTGTTATTTTGACAATGTACTTTGCCCGCATATGGAAGAAAAATTACAATATTTGCATGGATTTTTTTGTCCTTTTGTATAAGGCATGGCAGAAATATCACCGCAGAGAAGGCGCGTACCCAGCTCTTTTACCTTAGTGTTTACGTCTTGGCTAAATCGGCCAAAGTCATTATCCGCTTCTACACCCGACATTTTGAATGCTTTAAAAATATTTTCTTCGCGTACTTTTTCATCCAAAATTTCATCAGTATTTATGATGGGGTCATCCACAGGGAAGAAGAACACCCCACCGGGCGCAGTGTTTTTACGTGATTTTAGGATTGCATCCATGTATAGTATCAGCTGGAGCTGTACACCCTTTAGGGCATCTTCTTTGCTAAACTTTGTACTGCCTGATTTGTAATCTATGATTCTTATCAACTCTGTATCTGTAGTTTGCAGTACATCTATGCGGTCTGCGCGGCCTGACAGCGAGAGACTTTTACCGTCATCCAAGGTTATCTTTGCTGTGATTTCTTGTTCGATAAGGGTCGGCCTGTACTCGCCGCGCCTTATATGCTCACATAATGCCCAGCATGAGGCGGTGGCTACATTTTGCACCTTGTTTAGGATATGCTTGTAGCGAGCGGTACTGTGAAAAATCGAATCCTCAAGTTTTAATCCTTTGCCCAAAACGACAACGGCCTCGGCAATCTCTGCACGCGACATCCCAAAATCATTGGCTCTTGTAAAATCAGCGATTATATCATGAAAAATACCACCAAGGTCTGATGGCAGGACTTCGTAGAGCTTGCGCGGCTTTGCGCCGAGTATGTAGTTCATATAATACGCAAAGGGGCAACGGGCAAAGTTTTCTAAACGAGAGGCAGAGGTATACAGGGTATCGCCGATGGGTTTTTGGGCAAGCAAAACAGGCGCGAAAAAAACACTTTCGCCACTTACCATATATTCCTGTATGGGGGCAGGTGCAGGTGTGACATTTGTATTTTTTATAATCTGCGCAGGACGGAGGGATTTGCCGTTTGTACCTGTTTGGGTCACGATATAGATTAGCTCCTCGGATGGCTGAGAAACGGCGCAGTGTAGATTGTAGTGCTGTTCGTTGACCCTATGGTGATTTTGCGGAGCAAGTTCCAGTGCGGAGTTTTTTAAAATTTTGCGTTCATATTCTGTCAAAAGCCCCGACCGTATAGGAATCGGAGGCAACGCCCCTTCGTTGGCACCAAGCACAATCATAACGCGGATTTGCGGATAACGTGAGCGCGTTATATCTCCAAGGACAACCTGGTCGGAGGTGGGCGGGATACGCCCGAGACTAACTTGGCAAAGCCCGGCATCCAACGTTGCCGCAAAGGCCTTGTGGGTCACCGCTTCATCGCCCAGGATTTCTACAAGTTTGTCGAACACTTCGCAGAGCTTTGGCCATATCTGCGCGTGCAGCCTGGCCGTGGCAGGGTCGCCTTCTCGCATATGCTTGTCAAACAGCTCTTGCAATGTCTGCGGCACATCGAGCGAATACAGCATATCAAACACACGTCGAGCATGGGTCTTTATCGTCGCAACAGACGTGGCACGCACCTTTTTGAATGCATCCAGCGCGTTTAAAAATCGGAGTTGTGAGTTTTGCACCTCACCGCAAAACTCATAACGCCATTTGTATGAGTGGATTCCATTGGCAAGTACATAGTTTTCCAAAACATCAATATCAGCTTGCGGAATCTGTGTCAGCTGTGTTTTTAGGAAGCGAAATACACTCTCATAACTATAGTTTTTTATGGGAATGTCCAATGCGGCACGGACTAGCTCTGTAAGCGGATGTGAAAGAATGTCGATTTCTGTATCCACAAAAAGTGGAATTTTGTGACGGTCAAATACGGTTTGCAGGATTTTTTCGTATTGGTCTCGGTCTCCGCAGAGGATGGCCATATCACGGAAACGCAATCCTTTTTTGCGCAAAGTCAGCACATGGGAGGCGGTAGCATATACAGCGGCATACTTGTCCTGTGCCGCGTTGACTTGGATTTTTTTTGCATGGCGATAGATTTTATTTAATATTATTTTTTCATGCGGCTCAGGGGTCAGACGCTGGAGTTTTTCCATTGTTTCCAGTGGAGCACGGTAGAGCTTTTTTTGTTTTTCGTCAGCCGACAGAGTCACCGACACCTGCGCGGCGCGTTTGCATATATGTAACAAAACTTGACGCTCCTGTGGAGTAAACCCACTAAACCCATCAACCCAAAAATACGCACCATCCAGTAGCGGGAGCGGCTCGTAGGCAACAGCCTCCAGCTTTTGGCAAAGAAGCTCGGGCATTTCGTCAGTGAGCAGATAACGCCCTGCTACCGCCTCGCGATATTTTTTTAAAATAAGTGCTGTATCTCGCAGTTTGGCGGCAAGGACAAGCGGTGAGTTTGATGCACGAGCGACGAGTTCCTCTGTGCTTATCCGATAATGGTTCATCTCTGTGATTGCACTCATCAGCTCGCTCACAAAACCAAACTTGTCCACCGCTGATTTAAAAAACTCCAAGTCGTCAGCCACTTCAAACAAAACCTTGCGTAGCAACATTTGCTTACCGAGGTCGTCAGCATGTTTTCCGGAAGGACTGCCAAGCACAGAAAACAATCGAAACGCAAGACGATTAAAGCTCAACACCTGCACAGTAGTAGCGGCGCGGCTGTCCGTACCACTAAGCAGGAGATGCTCCGATTGCAAAGAAAACTGCTCCGGCACGAGATAGTATAGAGGTAGCCCTGCACCTATCTTTTGGTGGATTTCTTTTAGACAAAGTGTTGTCTTTCCCGTACCGGGTTCGCCGAGTATAAATCGCATGTTTTAATTCCGCTCAGTTAATATAGAAAACAAAGCCATACATTTCTCTAAAGTCACACGCGGACACCCCACATTAATCCGCATAAATCCTTCGCCCCCCGTCCCAAAGCTATCTCCGCGAGAAATCCAAAGCCCTGCCTTTGTTAATCTTTCATCAATTTCTGCGGAAGAAAGCCCAAGCGCACGACAATCCAACCAAGCCAAATACGTAGCCTGTGGCGGGATTAGTCGCACATCGGGCATCTTTTTCAAAAAGCCGTCAATATACATCATGTTTTTCCATAGATAATTATTGAGTGCATCCAGCCATTCAGCCCCATGGGCATAAGCCGCACGGCAAGCCACAATCGCAAGACTACCCGCCTGACTAACCCCACTTCGCAAAACCTCTTTGACAAAAAGCTTCCTAAGTTTTTCGTCCGAAATAAAGACATTGGAGAGTTGCAACCCCGCCAAATTAAATGTCTTGCTCGGCGCGGTACAAAAAACAATCCGTGCATACTCCGAGCAGACAGGCAAAACATGATGCGCATTTCCCTCAAAAACAAAGTCGCAGTGGATTTCGTCCGAAAAAATAAGCACGTCATGCTTGGCGCATATCCGCACCATCTCCAGCAATTCATCCTTCGTCCAACAGCGGCTCACGGGATTATGTGGACTGCATAAAATAAATAGCCTAACATCATTTTGTGTGATTTTTTTTTCAAAATCATCAAAGTCAATACCATATGTTTCTACGTTTAGTTGCAACTCATTAACCACAAGCTTACGGTCATTATGTACTACCATCTGCCTAAACGGATAATAGACAGGCTCTTGTATTAAAACAGCCTCACCGCGTTTTGTAAATGCCCTGATTGCCATAGAAATAGCATATACAACACCCGGCACAAGCGTAACCCACTCGGGTTTAAATTCATAACCAAACCTTGTAGAAAACCAGTTGTCCAACGCGTCAAAATAGCTCCCATCAGGCTCAGAATACCCAAATACACCATGCGCTACCCGCTCATGTATAGCGTCCAGCACCATTTGCGGCGCAGGAAAATCCATATCCGCCACCCAAAGCGGCAAAACATCTGCGGGTTTTTTGTGAGAAACTGCACCGTCATATTTTAGGCTATCAGTACCGCGCCGTTCCACAACTCTATTAAAATCAATCATCCAAACCACGCCCTGTTAAAGTCTTGAAACAAATACGAAATATCACGCAAAAGTCCGGGCGCACCACCGTTATCACTTCTTGTCGTCATGATGATTAAAATATAAGGCGAAGGCGCGTAAACCACCGCCGCATCATGGAATGCCCCCGTAGCCCAGCCATACTTACGTGCCATAGGATAATCTGCACGGATAAAACCGGGTGTCGCCATCAAATCCGCTCTAAAATACAAGCTGTAGACCCCATCCGACCATATATACTCATTCACCGCATTCATCCACAAAGCCTTGTCAAAGAGGTCAGTGTTTTGTGTCGCGATATTGCCGATATATTCGGGATTTGTGCCTACTTCATGCACAAACTCGTAATAAGTAAATGCCGCCGTGTTTGTGTATCGGATTAGCATACGCGCCGCCACATTACAACTATGAATCATCGAATGCCTCAACAGCTCCCGCGTAGTAAATCTAGTCCCCGCTTCCATATGCTGAATTTGCCCCGTACCGCCCCTACGGTCGCTTTCCGCAAATGTATGTACAGTCTCCATGCTGATATATCCACGTTCGGCAAGGACAAATGTATAAAGCGCGTGATTGATTTTATTCAAACTTGCACCAAAATACACACGCTCGGGATTATAAGTGTAAATAAAACCGGATTCGAGATTTTTGAAAAACACAGAAATACTGCTCCCATGGCGGCTCAAACTCGCGTCCAAATCGTCAGTGGGTGGTCGAAAATTCAAATCCACCCATTTTTCGCCGAGCCATGTATCAATCAATATCCAATTGTCTATCTCGTCCAAAACAATAACACTCTGCGGGTTTATCTGCGAAATGGGCAAAAAAGCACCCGGGTATGCAAAAAGCCCGCTCCGCTCTTCAATAAAATGACGGCGCGGCTCACTAGGCTCCACAGAACTATCATCTATGACGGCGTTATATGTATTTTCTATTTCAAAAAAAACAGCTATGTAATCCTTAGAAAAATTTGTAACGGGAAAGCAAACAAGCATCAAAAACAACGCCGAAAAACAAAAAATCGCATATCGCAACATAAAAATACACCCCAAAAAACGCACACTTTACACCACCGAGATTATACGCTCCAAAATATTTTTAGTCAAACATTATCAAAATTGTCCCTACCCGCATAGCATGGTTATATAAATATTTGAATCAGGTTTGCTATGAAAGAGAAAGAAATCCTACAATTTGCAGATATTTCGCTGACTTACCAAGCAGACAACGGCGAAGTAGAGGCATTAAAAAATATAAATTTCAGCATAAAAGAAGGCGAGCTTGTGTCCATCGTAGGGCCTTCGGGCTGTGGAAAAACAACTCTGCTTTCGCTCATCGCAGGACTGGAACCACCCACAAGCGGCAAAATCCTAATCAGTGCGGAAGAAGTGCGTGGCGTATCAGGCAAAACAGGCTATATGCTGCAAAAAGACAGTCTGCTAGACTGGCGCACCATACGAGGTAATGTCCTGCTCGGATTAGAAATCCGCGGCCTAAAAACTGCCGAAAATATAGCTTATGCCGAACAGTTGCTAAAATGCTACGGCCTATTGGATTTCCGCGACAAGCATCCATCACAGCTATCAGGTGGAATGCGCCAACGCGCCGCACTCATCCGCACCCTTGCAGTAAAACCCGACATCCTTCTCCTGGACGAGGCCTTCTCTGCCCTCGACTACCAGACCCGCCTCGTAGTCGCCGACGATGTATACAGCATCCTTCGTAATGAGAAAAAGACAGCAATCGTCGTGACACATGATATCGCGGAAGGCATCTCCATGGCCGACAGAATAGTAATATTATCCAAACGACCGGGGAGAGTAAGTATGGATTTTCCACTGGAATTTGGTGACGCGCCGCCGCTAAAACGGCGCGACAACCCATCCTTCCGAGATTACTTCAACATAATACGAAAGGAGTTGGGCATAAATGTATAACATTTCACAAAGCCGCAAGCTCTTTTTGCAAAAGAAAAAACGTCGTCATATAACCATCCGGGTTTGCCAGGTTTCGATTTTACTACTCACTATCCTTCTTTGGGAGTCGCTCGCCAGGGTCGGCGTGATAGACAGCTTTATAATGAGCCAACCTACGCGGATTTTACGCACTATTTCAAATTTTCAAAACAATAATTTAATTCATCATATAGGCGTTACGTTTTTTGAAACAATAATCGGCTTTTCTTTGGGTGTTTTGATTGGAATACTCATTGCCTTTGTACTGTGGTGGTCTGATTTTCTTGCAAAAATCGCCGACCCCTATCTTGTTGTAATAAACGCATTGCCAAAAATCGCCCTCGGACCCGTTATCATCATATGGGTGGGTGCAGGCACACAAGCCGTAATCGTAATGGCTCTGGCAATCTCCTTGGTTATCACCATCATGGAAATGTTAAACGGCTTCAAAAACGCAGATGCAGAACTTGTAAAAATGGCAAAGACTTTTGGGGCTAACCGTTTTCAAATTTTCACAAAAATAGTCTTTCCATATAATCTTCACACGCTTTTCAACTGCCTAAAAATCAATATCGGACTAACGTTGGTTGGTGTCATCGCAGGAGAATTTCTTGTTTCGCGTGCGGGTCTGGGATACCTCATAGTGTATGGTGGTCAAGTTTTCCAGATGGATTTGGTGATGACAAGCGTTATTATTTTGGCTGTACTTGCGGCTCTTTTATATCGACTTGTGGCACTTTTTGAGCATATCGTTATGAAATCCGTCTTAAAATAAAGGAGGAAGCAAAATGCTTAAAATTTTGTTTTGTGCAATCATTGCCGTTGGGTTACTCACTGCTTGCAGCAGCGAAGATGGAGACCTAGCGGTAGTCAGGCTAAGTGAAGTAACGCGCTCAGTATTTTACGCACCGCAGTATGCAGCCATAGAGCTGGGCTTTTTTGCAGATGAAGGCATCGAAATTGACCTAATCACAAGTGATGGTGCAGACCGCGTTATGACCGCGCTACTGACAGGTGCGGCAGACATTGGATTTTCCGGCCCCGAAGCCACGATTTATGTGTTTAATGAAGGCCGCGCAGACCACGCAGTAGTCTTTGCACAGGTAACAAAACGTGACGGCTCATTCCTAATCGCCCGCGAGCCTATGCCAAATTTCCGGTGGCAAGACCTTAGCGGCAGTCATATTTTGCCGGGCCGACGTGGCGGGATGCCATTTATGGCATTAGAATATGTAGTGCGTAAAAACGGCTTAACCCCCGACGTAGACTTAGAGTTTGATAACTCCGTGGCATTTGCGGCTATGGTGGGTGCATTCTTAGGGGGGACAGCGGATTTCGTAACTTCGTATGTCACGGTACAGG
>WRGY01000124.1 GCA_009786925.1 Defluviitaleaceae bacterium
CAAGGCCGAGCCGCTGTATACATGTGCCAAGATTGCCGCGTCGTTATTTTGTATGCCGAGTACGGGTAAACGCACGGGCTGTACCACCTGTGGCCTTATGATATTCATTAGCGAATCTATTCCATAAACAGGGCCGATAAACTGCTCCTCGCGCTCCTTGCCATTATTAAACATAATAATGCCGCCTGCGCCACTCGGCACAAGCATAAAACCCTCGTCATCCAATCCGCCCGCACCAAAAAATTTCATGAAATCAAGATTAAACGGTTGTGCCTGTGCCTCTGTTGTAAACTCCGAAAGCGGTAGATTTGCAATCAATCGGTCTCGGTCGAGTATAAACTCCAAGGTCATATTAAAATAATCAAAGTCAAGCTCAACATCCACACCCGCACGCTCGTTTGCGGCAATTGTTTCTTCAAAGTCCCAGTCCACACTCTCAAAAATGCGCAACATATTAGACGCATGTATGGGTGTCCTTACACCCTCACTCATCTGATAAAATCCGGGTAAATCCTGTGATTGAAACCAAAACTGTGTGAGTATACGCTCATCTGAGCGTGTCTCCACATTAGCGAAGACACGCTCATAGAAAACCTCTGCTTCCAAGAAAAACGGTAGAAAATCAATGCCAATATCCAAGTTTCCGACTACATATTCGATGCGTACACCATCGGGAATCGAAAATATTTCAAACTGCTCATGGTATATAGAATCAGGAAAAAGCCATCTAAACTGGCGCATACGTGCCTCGTTAAAAAATCTAAATCCAACATGCGAGCGCATCGTCCCGCGCTCAAATGGGTTGGCTCTTACATCCTCGTCTACGCCCGGCGGCGACGAGTGCCAGATATGTCTGTTACGCAAATCTGCCACCGCAATATTTGTGGTTAGTTCGCAGATATACAGCGCGATATAGTTGGTTTGCGCCGCACGCACCATGCCATCGACAAGATGACCCGAAATAGGCTCGAATGCACGAGATTCTCCAAAATCCTGAACCACCGTCAAATGACTGAAATCATAAATTGTAAAACTGTGGATATAAATAACATACGCCAAAATTCCAAGCGCGACCACACTCACAAAAATCAACCTATTGCGCCACTTTTTCATCGGAACATCAACTCCGTATAGATACTATAAGCAAACACCCAAAGCTGTTGCCATAGAGAAAGCAACAATGTAAGCAGAAAAACAATAACCAACAATGCAAAAAACGTAAGGAAAATAGTCAAAACTGCCTTGCCCGCGCCGTAGTTATGCACAGTGACAAGCCCCACAAACACAAGGAAAATAAAATACATCATCCCAACGGCCAAAATCATAAAATAAAATCCGGCTTCATCGGCAGAAAGGAAGTTGCTCAAAATCGTAGCAGGTACGATGGTAAGCACAAGCGGTGTCATTGCATAGCACATCGCCATAAAAATATCTTTGAGTCGTCCCTCTCCATCCGTGAGAGATGTCACCGACCAGTTGCTGACACAAAACAAAATAAGCGCGCCCACTATCATCACCGCATTGTTTAAACTGTTAAGTGTGAGTGGATTTTGCGGATTGACTACAAGTGATGCGTATTGGTCGTTAATTGCATAGGAAATAAGCACAAGAAGGAGATTGATTACCGCAATTTTAAGAGTGCCTTCCCTTTGATACTTCATGGCATAAAATCCCTCAAAGGGTCTTGTCATTATACGCAGAGGCAGACTGTAAAACCCAAAAACCTTACTCATCCTCGCTCGCCCCCTTACCCTTTATCCTGCGGTAGACTTTAAAGCTTATATATAGCCCAAACAAAACCATGCCGCTGGTCAAAATATTAGGCAATGTCCCCTGCATGACATCCAAGCGATTCCGCTGAAACGCCACAGAAAAATGCCTCACATCCATCCCGCGTTGCAAATAGTACATTGCATTGTAATTGTCTCCCGCAGAAAGCAAAGACCGCCCAATCCCCGCCCATGCCAACGCAAAGTTTTCATCAAGGCGAACAAGCTCACGCCAATAGGCGGTTGCATATCGTTCAAAACCATCGTAGCGCATGGCAATTGCGGTGTTTATCAGCCTCCCATATTCCGTGGGCTGATAATGGATAATCCTTCCTCGACCCTGTGCATCAAGTAACAAAATATCGTCACCCAACATTTCAATGGATACAGGGCGGCGGGTCATACCCTGCAAGCTTCCCGTTCCACCAAAAACATATAGCAAATTGCCTTCGCTGTCATAAGTATAAACACGTCCGCGGTTAGAACATAGTGCAGAGTACATGCCATGCGGCCTCGCAATCACATCCGTAAAAACAGACGGCCCAGCCATCGCGCCGGCCTCGCGCCAGCCTTGGTCTCCGTTAATCACCACATTGGCATTAAAGTTAACAAGCACATCCTCACCACGAGGATTGAGCCGCATAACCTGATTATTTAGATGCCAAGTCTCCACATGTGTAGTAAAAACAAAGCCGTATTCATCAATATCCATACTCTGGAACTCACGAGGAATAAACCGCGTCTGCACAGCCCGCTGTTCTTCTGTCATGATAAATCGCCAAACCAAATCAATCGGACTGAATGCAACATCTATGGTGCCAAAATATCCAAGAAATTCTCCCTGTGCATTAAAAGACATAATCCCTTCAAACACACGTTGCACTATCACAAAAGTGCGTCCGCCCCTGTCCACAAGCACATACTGTGGCAGAAAAACAAAGTCATCCGCCAGCCCCTCCACTTGCGGTGCGGTTATCTCACGTATGAAATTTAAACCTTTGCCCAAAACGACAACGCGGTGATTCAAATTGTCCGCGATATAGATGTGCATATCGTCAGTGATAAAAATCCCATGAGGCCTGTTAAATGCGTTCTCTACCCAAACTCCATCACGATAATAACCATCAATCACGCGCACAAGGTTTAGCTCAATATCAATAACGACAATCCGATTGTTTCCCCAGTCCACGATATAGATATTACCCTCGTTATCTACACGCATATCTGTAGGGTCGCTCAAATCACCCAGTGTCTCACAAATATCATGCAGTCCAAACGACCGTACAGGTATATAAGCCGCAGGAGAAGGCACAAGCCATCCCCAAAAATTATAGGTATAGCCTTGGAATGGTGTGTCTGCCCACGCAGTAGTTGTCATAAGAAAAACACATGCTAAGGAAAGCAAAATCAATCGCTTTAACACGCTATTCATAAACTATCCCTCCCTATCAAGGTTAATCCTTCATTCCCGAAGTAGCCATTGTTTCGATAATTCTGCTTTGTGAGAATATGAAAAACGTAACAGGTACGGCCATCATAATAAATATAACTGCGGCATTTGCACCGGCGCGAGCTACGCCTCCAAGTGCGATTTGATTCATCGCAAAGGATAGTGGCTTTAGCTCTTCGCTACGCAAGAAAACGCCACCGGTTGTTGCCCATAATGCTTGAAATTGTAGGATGATAAGTGTTAGCCACGCAGGTTTTACGTTTGGCATAACGATTTTGCGCCATATGAAAAATTCGCTCGCACCGTCAAGACGCGCAGATTCTATGAGTGAGTCAGGGATTTGTTCCATAAATTGCTTCATAAGATAAAGCCCAAGGGGTGCAGAAAATGCAGGCAGTATGACGGCCAGATAATTGTTATTGATGCCCAAGGCGGAGATAATCAAGAAGTTAGGTATTCCCGTAACATGCGCACCAAACATCAGAGCCAGTACAACCGTAGCAAAGATTTGATTTTTATATGGGAAATCATTTTTTGCCAACGGATAGGCCGCCATAGATGCAAAAATCAAATGCCCAAGTGTGCCAAAACCCGTGATAATCACAGAGTTAAGGAAATAACGTGAAAACGGAACCCAGCTTTCCTGCATTATTATAAAGAGGTCGGCGAAGTTTGTGACGGTAGGATTGCGTACAAAAAAGCGCGGAGGGAATAAGAAAAGCTCATCCAACGGCATAAATGCACGGCTGATAGTAAGCACAATAGGCATACTCGTAAACACACCAAAAACAGCAAGAAACATAAAGAGTGCAACAGTTCCGCTTGTAGAGCGGCTAAGTCTCTTTGTACGTTTTGCCAGTTTGACTTCCTTTTTCTTAATGGGCGCGTCGAGCCGCCCATGAGGTCTGACTGCGGTCATTACGTCCCCACCTTCCGTAACATGCGCTGAACGCCCTTATTTGTGCCGACCATCAATAGGAACAAAATCGTAGCGACAGCGGAGGCATATCCCATTTCAAAACGAATCCATCCGATGTCCTGTAGATGTGTAACGATGGTATCGCCTGCGTAGTTTACTGTGGGCATACCTGCGAGAGTTGTAACAACGTCGGCGATAGCAAACGATGTCGTAATCTGCATAACTGCCGCAAAAAGCAACTGCGGTTTCATACTGGGCAGTGTGATATACCAAAGCTCCTGCCAGCGATTGCGGATTCCGTCCACGGCACCCGCCTCATACAATGCCTTGTCAACCGTCTGCAATCCCGCAATAAAGGCAAGAAAGCCCACGCCGAGCGACATCCACAGCTGTACAACGATTAAAATCGGCATGATAAAACGTGCATCACGGAAAAAGTTTATCGGGTCATCCAAGATGCCTAAATTAATCAAAAATCCGTTAACAAGCCCCATTCTGTCGCCGCTGAAAAAATACTGCCACATAAAAAATACATTGCCCGAAATCGAAGGAGCGTAGAACACAAGCGTCATAAAAGCGCGTATTTTGGGAGGCATATCGTTGATTATCCATGCAAAAATAAAGCAGAGTATAAAACTAAGCGGCCCTGTCACCACTGCAAAAATCAAGGTGTTTTGCAATGCGATGATAAATATTTCGTTTTCCAGAAACAAGCGTGTGTAGTTTGCCCATCCCACAAAGCGCGGGAGTTGTAACATATTAAAATTAGTAAAACTAAGCACAATTGCTATCATTACAGGCAAAATCGTAAACATAAAAAACAATATGAAATAAGGAGCCATTAGCCCATAACTCTGACAATTTTTTTTGATTAAAGACCATGTGGATTCTTTGTGATTCACTGTCATGCCCCCCTTAATAATCAAGCATAAACTCTCTCCGCTTTGCGCGTATTTCATCATTTATAAATCGTGTAAAGTCTGTCAATGCCTCGCGAGGCCCCATTGTCTGCAATTCGGTTGTCGTAAAGAATGCATTGCGGATTTGGCGTGGGGTAAAATACGCGCCCGGGATTTGCGGAACACCCTGTGCGTACTGCATCTGTGCGAGTAAGTTGTGATAATCGGCAACAGGCCAAGGCATACGCCCAAAAGCCTCGATGTTTGCGGTGGGATGACGTGCGGCAGACCCCATGAGGGATTCCATGCGCTGACCAAACATCGTTTGTGTTTCGGCAGATGTCCACCATTTCATAAACTCCCACGATGCATAGCGGTCAGAGTTGTCATACATCATAACAACGGCGTTTCCACCGGTCGGGACAGCGCGGTTTATGCTGCCATCTTCCATAATCGTACCGGGTACGGGACGGAATCCCCATAGCCCATTAATCTCGGGTGCAAAAACCTGTAGCACATTAAAGTTTGTATAATCGGCAATCGCCAAAGGCATATCACCCATACGGAAACGATTGATAAAGTCATATTCTACAGGCAGGTTATAATCGGTAAAAAATCTTGTAAAATCGCGGAAAGCGTTGAGCGATATATCTGTATCCAATGCCGACGCGGTGTTGGTTTCATTGTAAAGTGTACCGCCCCGCTGATATAAGAACATCATAAAAGTGGTATGCGCAACATCCACAGGTGCGACACCACCGGACGGCAACGCTACAGGCAATCCAAACTCCATATGGAACTGGCTCAAATGTGCAATGGCACTGCGCACCTCATCCCATGTATCGGGTGGGGTCAGTCCAATCTCATGCAAAATATCCTTACGATAAAAGAGCATGTTAAAGCTCATGGTCTCGGGCAATGCAAACACACGCCCTTCAAAGTGAAACGGTGTCATAGCGGCGGGATGGAAACGTGCCGCTACTTCTTCAAACCCGGGCATATCAGAAATATCAGCAACAGCACCACGCAAACCATAATCCATCGGCAATGTATCCCATACAGAGAGTGTAACATCAGGTCCCTGCCGTGCAACCGTCGCAGGCAAAATAGTCGCAACATCCACCAACATCAGCTCTACGCCTATGCCTGTTTCTCGGGTAAATGTCTCGTCTATCATGGATTTTATGATATTTGCCTGGTCGCGCCCTGTCCCTATCCACACTTCTATACTGCGCTCCACACCATCAGCATCAGGCATTGCTATGGTGTTGTAATCAATTATAAATGAGAAAAACAGCGTCAAAATTTCGTGGATAATCTGCCTCCACCAGCTACGCCCATTTGTGGGTGTCGGTGAATCATGAGGCAAGATATATATCGCGTCTACAGCAAGCGACTGGCTGCGCACCATCATAATCCAAGTGCCGAGCGAGCCGATGTTTATACGGAAATCTCCAATACGTCTGGGTATGGTTTCTATATCACTGTACATCCGTGTGAGGATTCTGGATACAGACAATATCATAGCGTCACGTTGTCCGCGACCCACTGCCATCTCGGTTAGTCCCTCATGGATTCTGTCGAGGCGTTCACGTTCGTAGATTAGTGCGTCACGCAGATGCGGCAGGCGGCGATTTATTTCATAATCGCGGAATGGGTCAGGATTTAGTCCTGTGAGCATTACGATTTGGCGATACAGCTCGTTGAGATTCATCACGCTTTCCTGCACTTCACGCAAAAAAGCCGCATAATCACCAAGCACTGTTTCCATACGTATGGTGTTTATGCCTTCTTCCAACCAAAACATATATGGGTCATTTTCGCTTGTACCCAGGGTGCGTACACGCCACCCACTCTGGAAACCAAATGCAACGGCCTCCATCTCCGAAAACGGAACCTCGCCGTTTATGGTAATCCTGCGAAAAGAGTTTGCGCCACGGTGGAAATTCTGCCTTACATTCATCGCAATCGAATACAACCCCGCCTGTGGCATATATACCTCCCACTCTATCCACGCGCCCGGTTCACTCCACGAGCCGCCGCCGATATGGTTGATTCTTATATATCGCGCACTGTATGGATATACACCCGGGCCGCCTGTATCTGCGGCAGGGGCAAGCATCGGCGAAGATTTGCGTACAGCATCTTGGCCTTCGATGCGTATGGTATCCACGCCACCCTGTCCGGCGGATGGACGCGGCAAATTGTCCCTTGCGGCGGCTCCATCGGCATATGGACGCACCTCAGGGGCATTATGAATCCTCAAATGATGTATTTTCATAGGTTCGCGCAGTGAGACAAAGGCGATTCTGTTATATCCTTCGTGGAAATAAAACAAAAATGGTTCATTGTACGTACCCATGGCATCGCGGATGAGTTCTTCGCTCCATCGATGCTGTTCCACTTGTGTAGGACGCATATCATTACCTAAGCTGTCGCGTATGATTGTGTCGAGTTGGTTAACCCATGTACGCCTAAACTCTACGAGACTTGCTTCAAAAAAAGGCAACTCCCCATTGACAAAAATAGCCCGCTGTATATCGGAGTTGCGCCCGAGGTAGGTATAGTATTTTACAGATACATTATAAAGTCCCGCTTGCGGCACAAAAAATTTCCACTCAATGAGACCCTGTTCGTCTGTCCAAACGGAAGCACCCTCTGCACCTTGCCAATCAATCTCATGGCGTACTTCAAAGCCTTCCGCAACTATGTAACTTGCGGCAGAGATTACGATGTCCTCGTCCAAGGCAGGGCGAGGCGTATCCTCATGGTCACGCAAGAAATCTGTAAAATGATAACGCTCACCAAAAGTGGTAAGTATTTCTTCATATGTGTCCAGCAATCCCTCGGCTCGTACCGAAAAACAGCCAAAAACTCCAACAAACATCGCTACTGCAAGTAATAAACAAACAACCCTTTTGCTCATTTACAGGCGACCCCCAAAGCGCGTTTTTCTGCGCGCCATTTGATATTTACATGGTACAAAATTTTATGCAAATTTATAGAATTATAGTGCCACCCTACAAAGATGTCAACGGTTTTATACGAAAACGCTTTCGTTTTATGTGCCTATTGCATAAAAGGGGGAGGAGTGCATTCCATTAGGCTTTGTGAAAATTTACAAGGAGTGGTTAAAGAATATCTTTTAGGTTTAACGACTGAGGCATCCCGCTTGCGATAGATTTGTTGGCGCAGATGCCCGTCATTATAGACATTACTCCATCTTTTAACCCTGCCGCACGCTTAAATCTATCATCAAAGGGTTTGCCAAAAATTTCGTCCAGCATCACCCTATCACCCCCGCCATGGCCACCTTTTTTCATTTCGACCTTTACGCTATATGGTGCATCAAACATCGGGAACACTGTGATTTCCTTGTTTTTTACAGCTCCTTCATCATCTCGGTCTCCTCCTGCGTTTACGTAGGAGGCTTCTACTACCTTGTATTCGATTCTGCCTTTTGAGCCGTTAAAATTGACATTAAAGCCTTCCCATGGCATATAGCTGTTTAGCGAATATGTCAAAATTGCATTTGTGTTGTATTTTACAATAACGCCCATGGTATCCTCTATGCTGATGTCGTCAGCAAAAACGCTTCTGTCGCGGATATATCCGCTATCTGCTTCTGCGTCAAGGTATAATGATTTTAATGTTTCGTTTCCTTCCAAATCAAGTGCAAAATGGTCATTTTTTATTGGACTCTGGTGAGAACGCGGGGTAAACTCTGTCATGCCGCGTCTTTCTGCATTATGCCGTCCATAAAAATTAAGCTCCCCGAAGGCAAATACATTCTCAGGCTCCGCTCCCAGCCAAAAATTAACTAAATCAAAGTGATGGGTAGATTTGTGTACCAAGAGTCCACCACTGTTATGTTTGTTTCTGTGCCAGCGACGATAATAGTCCGCTCCATGTTTTGTATCCAACAGCCACTCAAAATGAACGCTAAACACATCACCTATCGCACCATCCATAATTAGCTCACGGATTTTTGTGTTATTCGGTGCGTAACGATAATTGAATGTAACTCGCAAATCTCGACCTGTGCGCTTTTGCGCATCTACGATTTGCCTTGCCTTTTTTTCGTCGATGGTAAGTGGTTTTTCCGTAATAACATCACAGCCCTTATCCATCGCACGCACGATATAGTCGTGATGAGTACGGTCTGTAGATACAACTATTACCGTATCGGGCTTTGTCTCATCAATCATTTTTTCAAAATCCAGATACCCATACATAGACACATGCGGATGTCCATTTTCTTCTATCCGTTTGTTTGTAAATTTCATGCGGGTTTCACTTTGGTCGCACAGTCCTACTATACGGTGGGTATCCTTGCGATTTTTTGTGATTTCTTCATAGAACATTTCGGCACGCGACCCCGTACCAACGATTGCAATTTTTTTCATTTTGTTTGCTCCTTTTTAGCTAAACTTAATGCCCTTTAATGCGGCGAATGGGCTGTTTTTCACATCGGGTTTATTCTTTTTGTTTGCGTCGTCTAAGTAAGCTTGTACATCTCGCTTAGACATTGAATTTTTCTCGTCTTTTTTGCGCTTTTCAAAGTTCTCGTATTTTTCCTTATGACCGCATGGGCAAATCACTTGTCTCTTGTCCCCTACCCCCACGATTTTCATAAACTTGTGGCACTGCGGGCATTTTGAGCGTATTTCCTGGGAAACAGAAACGCGAGAGTTGCATTCACGGTCTTGGCAAACCAGCATTTCGCCTTTTTTGCCGGATACTTGCAACATAAAAAGGCCGCATTTTTCGCATTTTGTTGTGCTTATATTGTCGTGCTTGAAGGTTGCCGTGCTGTTTTTGATTTCTGTGATGATTTTGCGTGTATATTTGCGTATGTTTTTTATGAAATCGGTTTTTTTCATTTTGTCAGCGGCTATTGCTGATAGATTTTGCTCCCATATACCTGTAAGCTCGGGTGATTTTAGGTCGCTTGGAACTATGGTAAGCAGTTGGCGAGCCTTAGAAGTTGTAAATATGTCTTTGCCCTTTTTTTCTATCAAAAAGCTGTCGAAGAGCTTTTCTATGATGTCTGCACGAGTGGCAACAGTGCCGAGCCCACCTGTTTTTGACAATGTCTCTGCGAGTTTTTTGTCATCTGTATATTTTGCAGGGTTTTCCATTGCAGAGAGTAGCGTTGCTTCATTAAACGGTGCAGGGGGTGTTGTTTTGCCTTCGGTGAGTTTTATGCCTTTTATGGGCAATTTGTCACCCTTTTTCATGGCGGGCAGGGTTCCTTTTTCTTCATCATCTTCATCATCTTCGCTGTTATACACAGCCTGATACCCTTGCGAAATCACAACCCGCCCGCCTGATTTAAAAGTCTCGCCGTCGATTTTAAAAATCGCGGACACTTGTTCGTACTCAAACGGCGGAAAAAAAACACAAAGAAAGCGAGTAATCACGAGGTCGTAGACCTTACGCTCCCTATCATTAAAATTGCCAAGATTTACATAGGCCTCTGTTGGTATAATAGCGTGGTGGTCACTTACCTTTGTGTCATCCACAAAGTTTTTATTTGGTTTAATCGGGGATTTTAGTACCTGCGCACATATTTTTGTATAGGGCTGTACAGAACATGCCTTTAATCTCTCTACGAGTGTAGGCACTATGTCCTCAGAAATATAACGGGAGTCGGTGCGAGGATATGTTAGCACCTTATGCTCTTCATAGAGTTTTTGCATGATGGACAATGTTTCTTTTGGCGAAAAACCATATTTTTTGCTTGCATCGCGCTGTAGCTCTGTTAAGTCATAAAGCCGCGGTGGGTGTTTCAGTTTTATTTTTTTGTCTATTTCGGCGACGACCGCATCTTTTTTTGACTTGATTTTTCCCATGATACCCTCGACTTTTGCCTTGTCAAAGTCGCGCCCCCACGTTAGTTTGAAATTCCCCATATCTACAGAAATCCCAAAAAAAGGTGTCGGCATAAATTTACGAATTTCTTCCTCGCGTTTTGATATTATGGCGACTGTGGGCGTTTGCACGCGCCCACAAGACAGTGGGCTATTGAATTTTGTTGTAAGGCAGCGTGTAGCATTTATGCCTACGAGCCAGTCGGCCTCGGCGCGTGCTTTTGCAGAGTCGCAAAGTGCTTCGTATTGTTTGCCATCCTTTAGATTTGCAAAGCCTTCTTTTATGGCCTTATCCGTGACGGAAGAAATCCAAAGTCGCTTTATGGGCTTTTTGCATTTTGCCATTTCGATTATCCAGCGCGCAACAAGCTCCCCTTCGCGTCCGGCATCAGTGGCGATTACAATATCGCCCACATCCTTGCGAAGGAGTTGCTCCTTTACTGTTCTAAACTGTTTTGATGTCTGCGGAATCACCACAAGCTTTAATTTTTCCGGAATAATGGGGAGGTGATTAATATCCCATCTTTTAAAATTTTTATCATATCCTTCGGGGTCAGCGAGGGTGACAAGATGCCCTAACGCCCATGTTACGATATGCTTAGGCCCCTCCATAAAGCCACTGGCAGGCCGACAACCCAGCACCCGAGCAATATCCTTTCCTACGGATGGTTTTTCTGCAAGCACCAGTGTTTTCATTTGAAATTCTCCTTACGGCAACTCTATGACTACCTCGTCGCCTATACTATTAAAATCTACGCGAATTACCGCAAAAAATTCGTTTATCGTATCGCCCACAGGCATTTTCCAATAAATTTCTATTATGGCCCGATGGGGTGCGTTATCCGCATACATACTTAAAAAAACCAATGCTTCACCAATCTCCACATCCTGCGTATCTATCGGTAGCATCGCAAGTGCGAACTCAAGCTCGGCCTCTTCGCCCCATATCAAGACAGACCAATAGGAGCAGTAGTCGCTATAGGGTAGCTCTACTATGATTTCGAGTTCTTCCAGTGCTTCATGAGAAATAGTAAGGTTTTGACGTAGCATTTCGAGGATAATTTCTTCTATATTAAAGCCACCAAGGGTAAATAAATCATAGACCCCTAAAGTATTGATTGTTTCCTGCGAAAGCTCCATCCCGCTAACGATAAGACGCGAGTCCAAGACTTCGCCGCACACCGTCATAAGAGAATATGTACCCACACTAAGCTCTGTCCCACGGAAAAATCCACCCATCACATCACCTAGGTCCAGCTCTGTAGAGGTCAGCATTTCTACTAACCCTCCGTCAGAAATTTTCTTCATATTTATGTCCATTGAAATATTTATATGTTGGTTTGTTCCGCCGCCCATGCCTGTTTCGAGATTTATACTAATGTCAAATGCTCCGCTTTCTCCCTCTGCTATGTTTATACTCGAAAGAATCTTTTTCAGTGTACTCATAGCAATAGCTACCTCCGACTCCGCCTTTGTTTCATACATTGGCATTGGCGAAGGGGATGGTGTCGGCACAGGGGTTGGAGAGGGTGTCAGTGAAGGCGTTGGAGTGGGCGTAAATTCAGGTGCCGGCTCGGGCGTAGTGATAGGCAGGGGTGCAGTTGTTGGCTCTGGCAGGTATTCTGTATCCGTCGCAATACATGCCGAGAAGACCGCAAACAAAATCAAAAAAACGAATTTTTTCAATCGCTTTCTCCACCTTTCTATTCATGTCCAGTGTAACATATATCCCCCTTCTTGCATAATATATAAGCGTCATAATGCCACGCAAAAAGCGCGTGTCATTATCGGGAGGTGCTAAAATGTTTTTTGGGCTTCAATTTTTACAAGGCTTTTTTTTGTTTGGCCACTTGGCAGGCGGAAATTCCTTCCCGAAACCGCTTTCCGCAGAAGAGGAAAGAAAATACCTTCACGAGTACGTCCAAGGCAATGAGGACGCACGAAACATACTAATTGAACGCAATCTACGACTGGTAGCTTTTGTCGCAAAAAAGTACAACAACCACGCAAAAGACGCAGAAGACCTTATATCAATAGGAACCATAGGCTTGATAAAAGGCGTAGCCTCATTTAAACCCGATAAGGGCGTGAGGCTTTCTACGTATGCGATACGTTGTATTGAGAATGCTAAGTTCTTCTGTGTGACACACATCACTCCTTTCTTGTCCCTTCACGAAAAAAGGACTGTTTTCCATTCCTTTTAAGAAAATGTGTACCTTGTCACCCTTCACAAGTACACACTCTAAAATAAGACGTAGAAGTTGCAACTTCCCCTCATAATCTACCACAGGCAAGATGTTGGGGAGTTCCTTTATAACCTTACTCATTTTTGCTATCTCAGCAATTTGATTTTCTTGCGAGTCTCGAATACTTATGGCTACATCAAGTCGAGATTGTTTTTCATCTCGCTCTTGGTTTAGTATGCCAACATCAGCGTATATGTTTTGTTTCAAGTTTTCTGGCGCTGTTCTTAGATTGCTTATCTGACTTTGAATATCTTGCTCAATTTGAGACAATCGTTTACGAAGGCTAATGATTTCTTTTTCCGTTGTCTTCATGGTCAGTTGCAATGCATCCTCCGCATTAAATAACTGGTCATGCAAAAGATTGTGGTCTCTGCTTATATTGCTAAGCTGTTCCACTACAAATGTATCTAAGTCATAACCCTTTACATTTGGAGAATTTTCGCAAGTACCTTTTTTACGATACTTCACATCACATACATAGCGGAAACGCACAGAACCATCGGGGTTATATCGTCCTCCTTCTGCTCTTACAAACATACGACTTCCGCAATCTATACAGCGGACAAGCCCTGATAAGAGAGCCTTTGACGTTTCCTTTGGGCGTGCAGCATTATCCTTGGAAATATCAGCCATCAGTGTTTGCACACGAATCCAATCTTCCCCTGATATTATCCCCTCATGCTTTCCAACAGAAACAATCCAATCTTTAATATCACGTCGTAGGGACTTTTGCGTATACTTAGGGTCTAGCGCCCTCGAGTCTTGGTCAATTTCTTTTGTCTGTTCCGTTTTATTGTACGCCATCATGCCCTGCTTGCCGTCGAAGGCACTTTCATCTGCCCAGATTGTTACGTCAAAAGATGTGAAGTATGATTTCATTTCCTTATCAGCAATGGCATAAACAGGATTTTGCAGAATGTTTTTTACAGCTATACTGGTAAAGTCTCTGCCTTTTTTTGTGCGAAAGCCCTCGTTATTTAGTGCTGTGAATGTAGCATTATATGAACCTTTTTGTAAAAACAATTTATAAAGACGTTTCACTATAAGTTGTTCATCCGACACAGGCTCTAGGTGATTTATGGTAGACTTGCGACCATTTATAGTAAGCTTTTCTTTTTTTGAAGAATACCCAAGGGGACATTCGCCACCTAGCCATCGCCCCTCTTTGGCAAGTTCGTACATATTGTCGGTTATGCGCTCGGCGATTATATCTCGCTCAAACTCTGCAATTGCACTCAAAAGTGCAATCATGATTTTGCCTGTTCGAGAGCTTGTATCCAATTCCCTATCGCTTACAGACACAAAGGCAATTCCCTTTTGATCCATTTGCTGAATGAGATTTAATAGGTCAATAGTCCGCCTTGAAATGCGATCTATCTTATAGCAGACTACTGCTCGTACTTTGTTGTTTTCAATATCACGTAGCATTTGCTTATACTGGGGTCTATCGGCATAAAAACCACTTTTGCCCTCGTCCTCATATATAGATATCTCTGTTTCCGTAACATCAAATTGGGCACAAGCAAGGGCGATGCACTTTTCTTTTTGAATTTCTATGCTCTTGCCCGATTCCGTAATTTTTGATTTGCGTACATAGACGGCAACACGTCGTGTGTCTGCGGTGTTAATTTTTTTTGCTCGTGCCATACTCTCACCTTCCTTGATTTATTTGAATTTCAACGTATTTTCTGCGCCTGTATAAATGTCAAACAATTCTTGTTTTATTTTGTTAAATTCTTGGTCAAGATTGACTGTTTTCACAAAAATATGGCAGTCATCTATGATATAGGTACGCTTTAAAGGTTCGTCTACTTGAGGGTATAGGAGCATACCTCCGACTGATTTTTTCGCTGCTTTTTCAGCTAACCATGAAGCCTCATTTTTGACATAAGCAAATATTTGGTATAGGTTGCTTGATATAATCGTCTGGTTGTCACTAAAGCGATTGGATTGCAGTGTTTTTGAGTAGAATTTGGTGTCGATAATTAACCTTATCTCATCAGATGAGATGGTGGTGTCAGCGTTCATCCTTGGCAGCAACTCCGAATTTTCAGTTTTCCACTTTATCTGTTGCTGGAAGGAAACAGAATGGGGCAAATGCTTTTTATAGAACGCAAAAATAAACTTCTCGAATAGAGATGGTAGCAGATTATCTTCGAGTGTTCTAAACTCTTTGCTTCCTTTATTTTGGTTGGCTATTGCATCTTCACATATCAATCTACAAAAATAGAGCAACGTGTCATAATGAGCATTATTTCGGTTAAACACAAAAACATCCCATTTCACGGCACTGATATTTATAGCATCAATTTCATTAAAATAAAGTAGTACCCTTGATACATCTCGCTTAATATTCGCTTTCAAAGGCAGTCTGGTCAAATGCAGAAAAGTAGCTTTCAACACTTGGTTGAATAGAATATTTCCATTAAATTCATCAAAGTTGCACACAGCTTTCGCATTATGAAATGACAATCGCCGGATAGAGTTTCCAATATCAACTCTTCCGCGAATAGATGTCAGCTCCTCTGCTTGGTTCACATAATTTTTGAGAAAACCCCGTTTAATCAGCGTTTGAGTTCCGCACAAAAGCAAGGAGGCAAGCAAGTCATAAATATTCTCGCAATCCTCTCTGTTAAGTCGCTCGTACTCTTTTGATTTCAAAACCTCAAAGGCATAAACGAGCATATTGTACACGTTTTTTATCGGCACATTGCTCATAATAGTCTCAGCACCTCTTCGAGTTTGCTAGTATTATCAAAGAAATATTCACGCAGAAGTTCCTCTATTTCATACTTGAAAATACCCTCTATGTCTTTGTCGCTAAGTGGCTCATTGGAACAGAAATAGCTGTGACCGATTTGATGACCGCTATCGAGTTCCTCCTCAATCAGCTTGTTTAGCTTGTTCATTTTGTCAATAACAACGTCAGCGCCGGAATACTTCATCTTAAAATCGGCAATAAACCCATCATCATCAAATGCAGGCTTAATGGGTATAAAGCTAAATCTACGGCGCAGAGCGTAGTCAATCATTGCAAGGCTACGGTCTGCGGTGTTCATCATGCCGATAACATGAATATTATCAGGAACATATAACTTTTCGCCCGAGTATGTCAGCTTCATGGCAAATTCTTCGCCACGCTTGTCATGTTCAAGCAGCAGCATTAGTTCGCCCATAACCTTTGAAAGATTTCCGCGATTGATTTCGTCAATGATAAAGAAGTAATTGTTTTCTTTATCTTCTTGTGCCTTTATGCAAAAGTCATAGAATATACCTTTTCTTAAATCAAAGCACCCACTCTCGCTCGGTCTGAATCCTTCGATAAAATCCTCGTATGAATAGTTTTGATGAAACTGTATTATTTCAATTCTGCTATCATCTTTCGCACCTATAATTGAATATGCAAGCCTCTTTGCCATGTAACTCTTACCAACACCGGGCGCACCTTGCAAAATGATATTCTTTTTGCGGGTAAGTAAGGCAACAATATCATCGTATTTTTCGCTGTCAAAATAGACTTCGGTGAGAAAGTCTGCTTTATTATATTTTATTAGCTCGACAGGCTGTAATGGTACAATGCCTTTATCAATTAAGGCTTCGTGAAGTTCATGACGAATAGACCACTCGAAATGTTCGCCACTATTCACATATCTTCCTGTAAACGGAATGTTCCACCATGCAATGTCGCCTTTTGTATCTAACCGAGCCTTGCAATTTGTATACTCGTGTACACGCCTCGCCATTGATACGGCAGGCTTGATATAGGCAGACGGATGGGCGTTAAATGTCTTGCCGACAAGTGTGCATGTGGCTTGCCCATCAAAGTAAAGCCATTTCCGCAACAGTTCAATATCGTTTTGATTGAGAATAGCGTTGTTCAACATTTCCAACCATTGCAGCTTGGTTATGCCGGCATCATAATCGAAACCATCTATACCGCTTATCACAAACTTACGCCTTTGTTCTGAGTCAATAATTCTTATTCGCTTGTCTGGATTTGGGCTGCCATCCTTGTAATTACTGAGAATGGCGTAAATAGATTGCCACGGCGTTTTCCCAACAGAGCTTAACTGTGCATCCCAACCTTTGTCTACACCATACTCCCATATTTCAATATCTGTCATGGGCTTTTGAGTGTCCTCTAAGACTTTTATGGCAAGTTCTTTAAGAGAGATAATTGTAGTTGATATATCATTTGGCGAATTTGGCACAGTGTCAGACAAGTCGTTTTGAAAATGTCCGGCTTTACGTGCAGACAAAAATTCTTCATATTTGTTCATCGCCGCTGCAAACGCTTGGTTATTGTATTTCTTGTTTACTTCGTCATAATATGCAGAACTTTCGATTGTTTTACGCAATGTTCTAAAGTTTTCATTACTTGTTTGATAAAATAGATTGGGTTGCGCCAAGTCCACATCAATCAAATCTTTACAAGCTGATTTGAGCGCTCTAATATAGTTGATTCTTGTAGAATCAGAATAAGGTTTTCCTTGCGAATATGTTTGATTTGAAAACCAGCTTGTAAACTCTAATTCCAAATTTTTGACTTTGCCATGAAAAATTGCATCAATATCAGTTTGTTTTGTAACTTGATGCACTGTACTCCTATACGTGCCGAGTTCATAGTCAATATACGGCTCAACCGGTTGCCATTCAACAGGGATGGTGTGTCCTAATTCATTATCATAAATGCAGTCGCTTTCCATATCGCCTAATATTGTGCCAATAGCTTTAATCCTCAACAGAGAGTCTTTTCCCTTTGCAAAAGATGATTTCAAGGCAATCTTATCCCCTGCTTTCATTTGCGAAAACAGTTCAAACGCTGTCCGTGTCGCTGCATCTGATATGTTTGCAATATGTGCTTTCAGTTCTTGCGGATTGCTAACTAAACTCGTCATGTCTTTTTGGTTGAAGCGTATTCCAAAAACCCCTGTTTCAATAAATTTTTCAGTTAGTTCTCCGGCACTTCCTGAGCCACCAAGCCAATAAGAAGTTTTCTCTGTTTGCGTATGCCAAAGATTCTTGATTGGGGTGCTGTGCAGAATTGCAGAATAAATAAGCCCGTTATTAAGAGGATTGTTTGCCGATATGCCTATCTTTTGCATCTCACCAAACAAATTTCCATTGCCACCGACAAAGAGAGCATCTAAAATAATCTGTCGGCGATTTCTCGACACAATACTGATATTGTTTGCAGGGTCTTGGATATACAAAATCGTACCTTGCACATTTTCAGGCAGTGTATTTATATCTGCACCTTCCTTGAATCGCAACAATGATTCAACCCAATAATTTTGTCGGACAAAAGATTTGGCAATGACACGCTTGTCTTCATATTCATTCAGTGACTGTTTCATCGCCGCATTTGTGTCGAAATAGCTAATCAATTGACCAATCAATAATAACAACTTGTATTCGTTGGAATTTTTGTCATATGAATTGAGCCACTTCTCAAAAGAAAATGGCCTTTGTTTTGTTACTTCAATTAAAGCGGGCAAAGAAATGTCAGCAACATCAAAAACTAAAAACTCATCAAACTTGTCTTTGGCTTTTTGATAGTAAAACTCTTCTTGCTCAGCGATTTGTTTTATACTCGGCAATTCAAGCGCCTTGTGCAGTTCGGTGTTGTAATTGTTAAAGAAGAAAAACATGGTGTCCCTCCAATGGTTAATTGTTTTTTGACCTTCGCCCTGGTTTCAGATTGATTGTGCGTGTAGGCTTTGACGCATTGCTTGGAATAGCCCAAGATCTTCCAAACTGCACTACACCTTCAATTCTGCCTTCACTACACCAAAATTGCACTTGGCGAACTGATACATCCCAACGCTGTGCCATTTCTTTTGCAGTCACATATCCATTCAATGTTGACATTTAAGCCTCCTATAAGAATAGCAACATCTGGAGTGATAGTTATATTGCCTAAAAATATTATATTCGTTTTCGTGAAGAAAATCAAGAATAAAATGCAGTAGCAAGCAATGTATTTGTTGCACAAATACGCTTGTTGAGGTAAATCCCTCAAACTCCCTTTCGCAAAAATCGCCGTGAGGCGACTTTTGCTTTAAGCCGCTTATGCGTCTGCTGACACTCGTTCCGAGTGAGTAAAACCATGAAAGGGGGTGGCGTTTCGCCACCCCCTTTGCATACATTAACCCTCATCCTAAATTAAAATTCTAAATCATTTGCACAGGCAAAATCCAAACATCATTCGTTAGCGGTAAACGCTCTTTCGCAAGGCAAATAACAGCTCCAGTCCCCACTTTCTTAGTGGGGATTTTTTCTAGTTGACGAAAAGCTTTAACCATAGACTTTGTAGGGTCACTTGAGGTTTTTATTTCTATGGGGTACAAACAATCCCCATCAGCAATCACCAAGTCAATTTCATTTTTGTCTGTGTCACGATAATAGTAAATTGGCGGCTTTACAATACCGTCATTGTAGTAACTTTTCAAAACTTCAGCAAAGACAAAACTTTCAAAAATATGTCCCCACATAGCCCCGTTTGTTAATTGCTCTGGCGTGTTCCACCCCATTAGCCAACAGGCAAGACCGGTGTCAAGAAAATATAACTTTGGTGCTTTTATCATTCGTTTAGTGAGGTTGTTGTGGTATGGTTCTAGCAAATAAACTAAGCCACTTGATTCTAAAACAGACAGCCATGATTTAACGGTCTTTACATCTTTACCGCAGATTTCTGCAATGGTGGATAAGTTAAGAACTTCCCCTGTAAGTGAGGCAGTGGCTTTTACGAATTTGATAAATGCAGACTCATCCTGAATGTTCAAAACGTCCTTTATGTCCTTTTCGATATAGGTTTGGAAGTAAGAGCTGTAATAGTCCGCCCAATCGTGAAGGTCGCTTTCCGCTTCGTATAGCTCTGGGAAAAATCCTTTATGGATAATGGACACTATTTTTGAATAATCAAAGGTTGCACTTTCTTTTTCACGCTCTTCTATTTGCGTAGTGGACGGCAAAAAAGGCTCTCTATAAGACACATGGTTTAACTCACGCATAGATAACCCTAGCATTTTGATAATTCCTGCACGTCCAGCGAGACTTTCGCTTATATTTTTCATCAGCTTTATACTTTGCGAACCAGTGAGATAGAATTGCCCCTTTGTTTTATCTTCATCTACAATGTCCTTGATATAGTCAAATAACTCTGCCGCCTTTTGCACTTCGTCTACAATAATTGGCGGCTTATTTATATCAAAAAATAGGGAAGGATTTTCTTTTGCACTCTCCCGCACAAGTGGGCGGTTTAGCGTTGTGTAGTTTATGTCTTTGCGAATTTCTTTTAGCATGGTTGTTTTGCCTACTTGGCGCGCGCCGGTTAAAACAAGCACCGGCTTGCGTTTAGAAATACGTGTCACAACCGCCTCTATGTGTCTCGGGTAATACATGCTATGTCCTCCTATTTATTTCTGCGATTATTTTGGAATTGAAATCCATTATACACGAAAACTTTGGAGGTTTCAATAATAAGTTTGCGACAAAATCTGAGGGGGTGGCGTTTCGCCACCCCCTCAAACAGTAAAACTTTTCACGCTATATAGAAGGGCATACGACACAGTTTACACATCTAACAGAACAACAGTGTGTCGTGTTATCCTTCAAATCAACTCAGAGAGGATGTTGCAATGCTAAAAAAATCCTATCCCTCAGAATACAGACAAACTGTTGAAGAATATATTGTGTCAACACTGTTAAAGGGGGTGCGGCTTGTTTACGCAGGCTATAATTCACTACCCAAAAGATGAAAAAATTCGCAGACAAATCGAAAAAGATATCGCCGTATTCCATTGTAACGCAGCCTTAAAATATATGGACAGCCTAAACTTAAACAACTATCAAAAATCAGCTGTACTTAAAGAGGCACTTAAAAGTATAAGGCAAAGCACTCCTATTGATACCACCACTGAAAAAGGCTAAGTTTACTGACCGCCCACATCGTACAGGTGTGGGCGGTTGCATATTCAAAGAAGTCACTATTGACGCTAATATGCAACAATTAAAACATTCATTTGATGCTATTGAGCTTGCTCAAGATAAACTATATACTCGAAGTGCTACCTAACAAGGAACAACAAACTTAGAAGGAGGAATTCCCTGTGAATGTAATAGTTCATTACCCAAAAAGTAAAACCAGTATAGATATATTGAAAAAAAGAGTTGCTGAAATCCATGCACGAGTAGTAGTACGATATATTCGAGAGTTGGCTTGCCCCTATAACCAAAAAGTTAAGCTCCTCAAAAAAATCTATACGCATGGAAAATCATCTAATACTAACGAAACATAATATTACTTGTAATGCAAGTGTGTAGCTGACAACAATTTAATTGGCAGTAGCTACGCACTTTTTTATACAGTGACATAGTTTTTCGCATATCCAATCAAAGTAGCCCAAGCTCTCTGAATTTTTCCCAAGTTTTACGCTTAATAACGCCACGCCCATTCTCCCATCGTTCGATAGTTCGGCGGTCAGAACCAAGCATGGCCGCAAGTTCACGTTGGTATAAGCCTCGCTCCTTGCGAAGTTCTTTGATTTTTTGACAGCAAGGATAGTCTAGGAATTTATAATAGTCATCATAAAGCTTGTCCACATCAACATTGAGGGCAATAGCAATCTTTCTCAAATCCTCAAGTACTGGCTCTGTACGACCGTTCTCGTAATCCATAATTGCATGCCGACTCAAGCCTACAAGGTCTGCAAGGTCGTGACCATATATATCCTTTTTATTTCTATAAAACCGTATTCTTTCGCCAACCATTGCATCTTTGGGAAGAGTCCTCATATCGCAAGTTAGGTGATACAGTAGTTTGCCTTGCTGAAAAGATACCAGAGGTGCGTCACACCATTTTGCATAGCAAATGAAATCCTGATGCACATAAGAGCCATAAAAAAAACCACAGGCGATATATACTTGCAAGACATAATCGGTGTAGACCGAGAAGGGAACGAGGTACGTGTAGAAGACAAATTAGCTGACGAAAAGGAAGACATTCCCGACCAAGTGAGTGTAAAAATACAGCTAAAGAGGCTGAGAGAAGCGGTATACAAAATCCTCTACGGGCGAGAAAAAACGGTAATAACTATGCGATATGGGTTAGGACCTGAAATGGAAGAAATGACGCAACGAGAAATCGCAGGGGTTTTGGATATTAGCCGCAGTTATGTATCCCGCATAGAAAAGAAAGCTCTCGGAAAACTTCGAAAAGAGCTTGCGGAGAGCGTATCTCATTGATTTTTGTGGCGCGGTATTATTAAATTTATCGCGCCTTTTTCGCATGTAATTTTAAGTGGCATTTTCGGGCCGGGTTCTCCATCTACGTCGGTGTTTATTTTTTTCTTGCCCAGGTAGTTTATTTCTATGGAGGATTCGTGCAAAAAGAGTACCCTCGGGTCGTCAAGATGCTCTCCTGCTAAGATTTTAATTAGTATTCCTGCTATGTCTTTGATAGACATGGAGCGGAATGCTACAAGGTCTAGCAGTCCGTCGTTTATGGACGCGATGGGGGAAATTTTGTTGAATCCGCCGCAACATCCGCTGTTAAGCACTAAAAACAACGAAAATTCACCCTCATAGATTGCGGATGGGGTTGAAATATTTAATTTTAATGGCGTTACATTTGGGAGCTGGCCAAGCCCCTTTACGTAGTAAGCTAATTTTCCGAATATGCTTTTTGTTAAATTATCAATGGAGTGTGAGACGTTTATAAAAAGGCCGCCTCCGCATACATTATTAAAATATTGGCCGTTTGCACATCCTAGGTCAGCGGATATTATTTTGCCTTCGGCGATGACCTCTGCGGCGGCGCGAGGGTCTTTAGGGATTTCCAAAAATGTGGCAAAATCATTTGCAGTGCCTGCCGGGATGATTCCGAGTGGAGTATTTTTGTTGTAGTTTTTCATTTTATTTATTGCCATGTTTACCGTGCCGTCCCCTCCCGAGACTACAAGTGCATGTTCGTCTGACAGCGATTGTATTGCCACATCCATTGCCTTCTCTGTGGTTACACGGATGATGGCTGTTAAGTATCCTGCATTAAAAAAAATTTCTGCACAAGAATCTAATACATCCTTAAAACGTCTATCGCCGGAATACGGATTATATATCAAGCGCAGTGTTTTCATTGCGAACACGTCCCTTTTGCAAGTTTTTCTTTATTATATTACATTTTTGTGGCATACTTATCAAGGTGATGTAATATGAACGAAGTTATAATGGGAATAATAAATTCGCCGCCTATAAATGCAGGAAATCTCCGCAAAGAACTTTCTCGCATGAATATGGTGGACATCGGTGATATATTTGGAGAGTTGACAAAGGAGCAGACTATCCAGTTTTTTCGTCTATTGCCCAAGGATATTGCTGCAAATGTTTTTGCGTATATCGAGACGGACAAGCAGCAGATTATTGTAGAAGCCCTTACAGACAATGAGGTAGGCAAAATTGTCGGAGGGCTTTTTGCCGATGATGCGGTTGATTTTATAGAAGAGATGCCCGCGAATGTAGTAAATCGAGTATTGCGTAGCATTCCTGCGGAAAAACGTAAAATTATTAACCAGTTGTTGCAATACCCTGACGACTCAGTGGGCAGTATGATGACAACAGAATATATGACCCTACGAGAAGATTTTAATATTATCGAGACATTTTCCGAAATCCGTAACAAAAAAATCAAAGGTTTGCACACCTGCTATGTAGTGCGCAGGGACAAGCTGCTTGTGGGTACGGTATCACTAAAAACCCTCCTGCTTGCAAAGGAACATGAGAGAATCGCGGATATAATGCATCCAAACGTGATAAGCGCGAACACAACTGATGACCAAGAACATGCCGCACGACTGTTTCGCAAATATGGTCTGCTATCCCTGCCCGTAGTAGACAAGGAAGGTCGCATGGTAGGCATTATCACCGTAGACGATGCCGTAGAAATTGTAGAGGAAGAAACAACAGAGGACTTCGAAAAAATGGCAGCGATTCTTCCGTCAGAGGACCCATATCTAAAAACGGGCGTTTTTAAGCACACATACAAGCGGGTGGGTTGGCTTTTGGTGCTTATGCTTGCTGCAATTTTGACAGAAATGATAATTGCAGATGTTGAGGATTTGCTTGCAGTTTTGCCTGCGTTGTCGGCGTTTATTCCCATGTTGATGGACTCAGGGGGTAATGCAGGGGCGCAGACTTCTATGCTGGTCATACGGAGTATGGCACTGGATGAGATTAAGTTTAAGGATATTTTAAAAGTTTGGTGGCTCGAAATCAGAGTTGCAGTGATTTGTGGGCTTGTCCTAGGGGTGGTAAATGCTGCGCGTGTGCTTATTTTTAATCCAGAGAGGGCATTGCTTACGCTTGTTGTCGCGATTACTCTGCTTGCTGTTATGGTGCTTTCTAAAAGCCTGGGATGCTTGCTCCCTTTGACTGCCAAGAAAATCAATTTAGACCCTGCCGCCTTAGCTATGCCGATTGTAAAAACACTGGCTGACGTTGTCGCATTGCTTGTTTATTTTGCAGTTGCGGCTGCGCTGTTACCGGAGTTGAGGTGAAATTATGGATAAAAATATTCTACAAATCATAAACGAAAAGCAATATGATGATTTAGCGGTGCTTTTTGCACATATGAACGCCGTAGACATCTCAGACATCTTAGAGTATGTTGAAGAAGAACAGGCTGTTGAGGTGTTTCGGCTTTTGGATGATGACGAAAAACTTTCTGCCGATGTTTTTTCATATCTCTCATCGGAGCGACAGCGTCTCTTTGTGGAAGAGTTAACCGATACCGAGGTCGTAGAAATCATGGAAGACTTGTCGGTAGACGATATTGTTGACCTTATTGAGGATATACCTGATGACGTGGGTACCCGCGTACTGGAGAGTATTAGTACGGAAAAGGGGGAAATCGTAGACCGTATTCTTGATTATCCTGAGGACTCAGCAGGAAGTATCATGACTACCGAAATCGTTGAGCTTACCGCAGATACTACGGTAAAAGAGGCATTGCACACTATCCGCACATCGGGTGTAGATAAGGAGACAATTTATACTTGTTATGTGGTAGATGATGAGAGAAAGCTAATCGGTGTGATTACGGCAGATACACTTCTATATTCTAAACTTTCTGATAAAGTCGAAAATTTAATGGAAACAAATGTGATTTTTGCAACGGCAAGCGACGACCGTGAGGTATTGGCCACTAACTTTTCAAAATACGACCTGCTTGCGATGCCTGTTGTGAGCAGAAGCGGTAATCTGGTGGGAATCGTTACAGTAGACGATATTCTGCGTGTTATTACAGAAGAGGACACGGAGGATTTTACAAACATCGTAGGTGTAAGTTCTGCTGATGTGCCATATATGAAAACGGGCGTTTTGGGACATGCAAAAAATCGTATTATATGGCTGCTTACGCTTATGCTGACGGCGGCTGTTGCGGGGGCTGTGTTTTCTGTATTTGAGGATGCGCTGGAGCAGATGGCGATACTTGTGGCGTTTACGCCTATGCTCATGGGTACAGGCGGAAATGCTGGAGCGCAAGCTTCTACTGTAATAATCCGCGGTATGGCCTTGGGCGAAATCGTAAAAACGGATATGCTCAAATTGGTGTGGCGGGAGACCCGAATCGCATTTGCCTGTAGCCTTGTTCTTGGCGTGGTTAACTTTGGTAGGATTGTTTTAATGCATCAAAATTTTACATTAGCTTGGGTTGTAACGCTTTGTTTGGTGATTACATTGGTTGTGTCTAACATGATTGGATGTGTATTGCCGATTCTTGCAAAGACATTAAAAATGGACCCGGCAATAATGGCCGCGCCACTGATTACAGCGATTGTGGATGGTACCGCACTTGTTGTGTTTTTTATGGTTGCAAGCCTAGCATTTGGATTGTAATTGGGGAGGTATAGAATGGCAGACTTATTGAAGGATTGGTACAATCGTGAGACGCTCACGGAATTTGCAAAAGCTGTAAAAAATGTAAATTTGCCGTTTTTATCAGAAAATTTTGTTGATGATGTTTTGGCAGAGCCATGGAGTGATATGGAGTTTATGGCACGCGGACGCAAAATCTCTACTACGCTTGGAAAATATTTGCCTGATAATTACCCCGATGCTATAGACGTTGTAAAAAAAATCGTCACAAATTATGATGGTGCTATTATTTTTTGTCTTATTGATTTTGTAGAGGTATATGGTTTGGATGTAGCTTATTGGGATATTACGATTGATGCGATGGAATTTTTGACACAATATGCTTCCGCAGAATTTGCCGTGCGCCCTTGGATAATTAATTACGAAGAGCGGATGATGGCACAGATGCAAAAATGGGCTGAAAGTGAAAATGAACATGTAAGGCGACTTTCCAGTGAGGGTTGTCGTCCTGCATTGCCATGGGGAGTCGCGCTAAAAAAATATAAGCAAGACCCCTCCCCTATCCTGCCGATTTTGGAAAAACTAAAGGCAGACCCTTCTGCCTATGTAAGAAAGAGCGTGGCAAACAATCTAAATGACATCTCAAAAACACACCCTGAGCTGGTAGCAAAAATTGCAAAGGAATGGTATGGCAAAAATGAGTTGACCAATAAGGTAGTAAAACATGGCTGTCGCACACTTTTGAAAAAGGCCAACCGTGAGGTGCTTGCCATATTCGGGTTTGGCGATGCAGATGGTGTGGATGTGTCAGGTTTTTCTATTAACACAGATACCGTAAATATCGGTGATGAGTTTAGTTTTAATTTTAAAGTATCGGTAGAGGATGAGTGCAAGGTACGATTGGAATATGCCATAGATTTTGTAAAGGCTAACGGAAAACGCAGTCGCAAGATTTTCCAAATTTCTGAGAGTGTGATGAAGGGTAAAAAGTCATATGAAAAGAAACATAGCTTTGCTGATTTAAGCACAAGAAAACATTATCCCGGCCTGCACTCGGTTACACTTATCGCAAATGGTGCAGAGTGCGGAACTTTAGACTTTACTGTGAATAAGTAAAACGTATTTGCTCGTCTTCTGTCTCGATTGTAACTTCGGTACCAAGGCTGATGGAGACACCTTTGAATAAATCCTGCTCAATAAAACCCTTCGTTAATTTTATACGAGGGTTTTTGCATTTTATTAATAACTGTGGCAAATGAGAAGGTGCAGTAGGAGAAGGTGTAAGAATTACAGAGCCAAATGGGGTGCCTGCACCGAGCAGTTTTGACAGAGTTGTATAGCTACCATATTCGATTAGGTTTTTTGTTGTTTTTTCAAAAACCAGTCTGCCTGTAAAAACGCGCTTTTTGCCGGTTAGAGTTTTGACCAAAAACACGGCGAGTATGGTGAGTATTGCCGCCGCGCCTATGACAGGGATATTTCTATTTTCGTCAAAAAAGTCGTTTTTGGTAAAGGTTCGAAATTGCATCGGTGGTTTTTGAACATTTTCAACTACATATTGTGGAATGGATACCATTTCAACAAAGAAAGATTCGATTATGTAAGGTATGTCTTCCGCGGCGGCGGTTTCGAATGAAAAGCCGCCTGTTGCTTGTGCGATATTGTCGATGTATGCCAATGCAAGATTGCCATCAAAATTTAATCCTATTGTATGGATTGGGATATTATACTCGTAGGCGGTCTGCATAGCGATGTAGACTTCTTGTTGGGCGATTTCGTTTGTACGCGTGCTTGCAGGGTTTACATTCATATTGCCGTCTGTCAAAAATATTATTATTCCTTGACGGGTATTGTCGATAGGGATAGTTAGCATTTCTATTGCCTTTGTGAGACCTACGCCATGGTCTGTCCATGAGGCGTAAGGTAGATTGTTTATAAAATATTTTTTTTCTTCGCGGTTGATTTCTGAGAGTTCTATGTATTTTTCCACATTACCTGCGTATGCAATGATAGCCACCCTATCACGGCCTTCTGTTAACATATCTATAAATAAATTCATAGCATCGCGGGAGATTCTGTTAGGGTCTGCGGTACGCATACTGCGGCTTACATCCAGTACAAGTACAGCATCTATAGGGCGCAACTCCTCCGCATATGCAGTAAGTGTCGTTAGAAATAACAAAAAAAGCATAAAAAATATTTTTTTCATATATGTAGTCCTTTCCTATCTTGCTATATACACCACCCTCTCGCTTTCTGGTGTGAGGGGGTCATTACTGTATCCATTGCAGATTTTGACAGACGAAAATCCTACTTCCATCAGAAGGTTTGTTATAGTGATGGGCGAGTAGGCGCGCTGGCGATGTAACTCCTCAAATGGCTCGTGGTTTTCGGAAAAAAATGTTACACGGTATTCATTGATTTTTGTTTTTTTATCAAATTTATTTTGCCATTCGTAGCCTTCGCCATTCGAGCCGCTTCCTTCTAAAACTTGATTGCTAAACAGCTCCTTAAATTTATATTCAGTGTTCATGTCAAAAATGAAAATTCCGTCGGGGTTTAAAAAAAGCCGAACACGTCTGAACGCCTCCAGCAAATCTTTTTCTTCTAGTACATAGTTGAAGCCGTCGCACACACATATGGCTGCATCAACAGTGCCGTATAGGTTTAGCTCACGCATATCCTGCGCAAGAAAAAGGATTTTTGCACCCGCTTCATATGCCTTGCGGTTTGCTTCGGCAAGCATGTCCTCGGAAGAATCCACTCCGATAAGGTCATAGCCAATTTCGGCCAGGCGAAGGGTGACATTTCCTGTACCACATGCAAGGTCGAGTACAATGATTTCTTCTCGGGGTCTGCCAAGCATCCCATCTATGTACGCAACCCACTCATCGTAGGGCGCGTCATGCATTAATGCATCATACAAACTTGCAAATCCTTGGTACATTGTCAGCTCGCTCCTTTTTTCTTTCGGCGTGCCAAAATGCCGCCGATTCTGCCGCTTTCTTTTGCAGTTAGGCTTTTCCAGCCCGACTTATTTACTTTTTCAAGCAAACCCAGTTCTTCTGCTATTTCCAATTTCATTTTATCATTCATATGCTTCACCTCGCTAGTAGTATTTCCATAAATGTGTGATAATATATACTTAATGAAGAGGAGTGTTTTGCATGAGAATAAAATCAGAAAATTTTACGGTGGAAATAAATCCTATAGGTGCGGAGCTGTCGAGTTTTCGTTCCAACAATGCAGAGTATATATGGCAAGGCGACCCAAAATGGTGGGCGGGGCGTGCGCCTATTTTATTTCCTGTGCTATGTTCGCTAAAAGGCGGAAAGTATTCTTATAGCGGAAAAGAATACAACATGACAAAACATGGTTTTGTGCGTGACGCAGAGTTTACCGTCGCCGAAGCCTATGATAAAAAAGCTGTATTAGAATACCGCGATAACGAAGCTACTTATAAAATGTATCCGTTTAAGTTTTTGTTACAAGTGATTTTTGAGCTTATTGACAACACCTTGCACACTACGTATAGAGTGAAAAATCATAATTGTAATACCATGTATTTTTCCATTGGAGCGCATGAGGCGTATCGCTGTCCGCGCAATGACAGCGAAAAATTTGAGGATTATTATATCGAGTTTGACAAAGCTGACAACTACCATAGTGAAACGCTCTCACCGGATATGTTAATCAATGGGGAAACATATCCGGTCATAAAAAACGGACATATCCTCCCATTGGAATATAAATGGTTTGAAAAAGACACTTTGATATTTAAAAACATACAATGTCGCAGTGTCTTATTAAAATCAAAAAAATCTCCTGCCGTGGTAGATATCGCTTTTGGTGGCGCACCATATTTGGGAATATGGACAAAAATCGGCGCACCATATGTCTGCATAGAGCCTTGGTATGGGATGCCGGACGAAGAAAATCATAATGGCAAAATAGAAAACAAATTGGGCATAGTGGCATTGGATGCAGACAAAGAATTTTCTTGGACGCATAGCATAACTATCCACGAGAATATTAATATATGAAAAAATTCATATGGATAATTATATTAATCCTTGTTTCTTCAGCATCATGCTCATCGCGACGGGATAATCAAAACGAGCATGGTGATAATGTTGAACATGTAGAAATCATCATAGAAGCCCCAATACCTGTAGAGCGTCCTGTAGAGCGAAAGATTTATATCGCGTTGGGAGACTCTGTGTCAGAGGGCTTTGGCATATGGTCAGAGGCAGACAGGCATACCTCTGTTTTTTTTGAAATGTTGCGGGAACAAGGTTTTGTAAACGAATATGTAAACATGGCGGTGAGTGGGCATACCACCGCCGATTTGCTTGCGATTTTGCATGGCTTATCATCTCAGGAGTATGAAAATTTTAGGTGCGCCCATGTTATAACGCTAAACATCGGTGGCAATAACATCCTCGCGCCACTTTGGGAGTATTTGCCCGATACAGACGCACTCGCATCTATCATAAGTGAGACGACTGATTTTGCAAGAGAGGCATTCTTGCTTATGCAGGAAATGATGGATTTTGTTAACGAATCGCAAGAACCCATTGCGGATGTTTTAGAATTTGCTAATGAAGTCGTTTATTTTGCCGAAAATTTTGGCATACGTGATGTTTTTCGGCTAAATGAAATGGTTGCGGCTGTGCCCCCTGTGATTGATGGTGCTATGGTAGTTTTTGCGGGGGCGGAAGCAATGGAGTCTGATGTTACTGAAATGTTTAATCGCATGTCATCGCTCGCGATACTGGATTTATTCGCGCTTTTTTCAGGCGAAATCCCACCTATGCTGGAAAGAGACTTATATGCCGGCATACGAACTTTTACAGGCGAATTTATCGAAATCCTCACATGGTTGGAAGATAATGCGCCAAACGCCATCGTTATTGTAAACACAGTCTACAACCCTTTGCCATCAAATTTAATGGGGTTGCCGTTTGGTTTTGCGGACGAGGCGGAGCGTTTTATCCAAAACCTAAATCATATTATACTTATGGAAAGCCAGTCGCGGGGTTTGATTGTTTCAGATATTTACGGTAGTTTGTCCAACAGACCCGACATGATGAACATAAACCTTGACTTAATCCACCCAAACCCGCAAGGCCACTATGAAATTGCAAAAATTAATTTTTATGATTTTATGAAAAATTGAGGCAAATAGACCTTGTGTGCTTCCAACATTTCATTAAAACATGCCACCGCTGTGTCATAATCGCTAATTAGCGGATTTGCCATCAATGCGGTGATGGCGGCATGACGGTCTCCGCTAATGGCGGCGGTTACAGTCAGGCGTTCGTAGGCTTTTATTGTCTGCATTATGCCTTTTACATACTCGTTGCCAAGTGCTTTGGGTGAAATCATTTTTACGCCGTTTTTGCCTACATGTGCGCGGGTTTCTACTACGTCTTTGTCTGCCATAAAGGAGATTGCTCCATCATTGTATGCGTTTACCACATGGATTTTATTATCATCGGTGTAAATGGACTCGGCCAGAGAACATGCCGCCTCAGAATACATTGCGCCGCCACGTTTTGATAAAGCTTCGGGCTTTACGTTCAGAGTTTCGCTTTGATACATTTTCAGGAGTTCTTCTTCTATTTCCATGCACTCTTCGCCGCGGGATTTTTCTGCAGTTTTTAGCTTTTTAAGAGATTTGCGTTCATGCATAAAGTATTGCATGTAGTAGCTGGGTACACCGCCCACTTTACGGATGACATCTGTCTCAAACTCTGTTACACCATCGAGTTTTTTTAACAATTCGTCATTGCCTTTTATCGCCTCTTGCAAAACATCTCTTCCTTCTATGCGAATGCTTGTAAGGAAGCTCAAATGGTTTAGTCCCAGATAATCCACCTCGGCATTGCCGTCCGTAAACGCCTCTACAGGCTTTCCTATAATACGGATAGGTGCGTTGCATAGTCCTATCATCTTTACATTTGTATGGTCAAGCAGTGCTTGGGCGCATATGCCGGCGGGGTTAGTAAAGTTTAACATCCATGCATCAGGGCATAGTTTTTCCATGCGGCGCGTGATGTCCATAAGTACGGGTATAGTGCGCAGGGCTTTGAAAAAGCCGCCTATGCCTGTTGTTTCTTGTCCGATTAAATCATATTTTAGTGGGATTTTTTCGTCTAGGACACGAGCAGGGAGCTTGCCTATTCTCATCTGCACAAAAACAAAGTTTGAGTCTTTGAGTGCTGTGTCATAGTCCTCGGAAAGTATGACTTCGCAGGGCATATTGGCATGTGACACCATACGCTTTATTAGATTGCCCACGATATTTAGCTTGTTTGTGTCGATGTCCATCAAGACAATTTGTCTCACGGGCATTATGTCTTTTCGGTTTATAATACCCTCCATCAACTCAGGGGTATAGGTGCTTCCTGCTCCGATGATTGCCAATTTTAACATTTTGCACGCTCCTTTGTTTTTTTATAAGTTTAACATGTATAGCGAAATAATTCAAAGCGGGGGAAACTGCTTATTGCTTGCAGTAGACATACCCCTTATGGTATATATTACAATGATATTTCAACCGCCTACGAGTCAATTCTACGTAGTTGTACTCCCCCGATTTGTAGATGTTTTGGTCAAAACCGCTCAACCCCCCTTGCAAAAGGGCTTCACCGGTGAAGGCTGTTTAGATTTTTCCGTAAAAGTTGAATGTACAAAAATAGGACGTGAGACATTGATTGCTTATGTAAAAGGTGAGTTGGCATTTGTAGATGACCGCAGTGTTGTCGTAGATGTCGGCGGTGTGGGATATTTAGTAAATGTTTCGCCCGCTACGGTGAGCAGGTTGCCGTCGCGCGGCAGCGATGTGCAGATTTTTACTTATTTTCAATCAGGAGAAAGCGGACAGGCACTGCATGGATTCCTTACACAGGAAGAAGTGCGGCTTTTTACGTTGCTTATTTCTGTTTCAGGGATTGGCCCAAAGGTGGCATCTGCGATTTTGGGTGCCATGTCCCCACAGCAGATTATTTTGGCGATCGTGGCGGAGGATGCGGTTGCTTTAAGCAAAGCCCCGGGCGTCGGAAAAAAAACGGCACAGCGCGTTATGCTGGAACTTAAAGATAAAATAAAATCTGCCACGGGTGAAGAATCGTCCTATAGCAGTACAAGTATAGTCAACACATCATCAGGTGCAAAACAGGACGCAATAGATGCATTGCTTGCACTGGGTTATGGGCGAGCAGAGTCTGTGCAGGCGGTATTAGAAGTAGCTGTAGATGACGAAATGTCAGCCGATGTTATCATAAAGCTCGCACTTAAAAAACTGGCCGAGGCAGGTGCATTTTGATGGAAGGCAGATTAAATACTACTGGCTATAGCCAAGAAATGGATGAAGAAATTGAAATAAAACTTCGACCATCCAGCTTTGACCAGTACATTGGACAAGACAAGGTAAAGGAAAACATGCAGGTGTTTGTACAAGCCGCTCTGGGACGTGGCGAGACTCTTGACCATGTTCTTTTGTACGGCCAGCCCGGGCTGGGGAAGACTACACTTTCTTCCATAATAGCGGGTGCGATGGGTGCGCAGTTAAAGATAACAACAGGTCCTGCCATAGAACGTCCGGGTGATATAGCCGCTACTTTAAACGACCTGAATGAGGGCGATTTCTTGTTTATAGACGAAATCCACAGGCTGAATCGCACGGTAGAAGAAATGCTCTACTCTGCTATGGAGGACTTTGTTTTTGACATAATAATAGGCAAAGGCCCGGGTGCTAAGAGTATTCGATTGGAGTTGCCGCGCTTTACACTGATAGGTGCGACCACTCGGATTGGCCTGTTGACCGCGCCTCTTCGTGACCGTTTTGGCGTAGTGCATCATCTGGAGCCATACAGTGTCTCGGATTTGCAAAAAATAATAATCCGTTCTGCGGCGGTTTTGGATGTGGAAATCGAGCCTAGCGGTGCCGAAGAAATCGCACGCCGCGCACGCGGTACGCCGCGTATAGTAAACCGCTTGCTAAAGCGTGTGCGTGATTTTGCACAAGTGCAATACGACGGTATTATCACAGAAAACGTAGCAAGAGCTTCCCTTGATAAACTGGAAATAGACCGCCTAGGACTGGATACCGTTGACAAAAAAATTCTGCTTGCCATCATAGAAAAATTCGGCGGTGGACCTGTTGGGTTGGATACATTGGCCGCAAGCATCGACGAAGAAGCAGGGACACTGGAGGATGTTGCCGAGCCGTACTTGTTGCAACTGGGATTTATACAGCGTACCCCTAGAGGGCGTACCGCAACACGGTTAGCGTATACACATTTAGGGGTTCCATGCCTACAATAACGTTAGGAGATTGCTGTGATTGTGTCCATAAAAAATCTAAAAAAATCATACTCGGGCAGGGTGGTTTTCCAAAATCTAAACATAGAAATTTCGAGGCATGAGCTTTTTGTGATTATGGGGGAGAATGGCTGTGGCAAAAGCACGCTCCTAAAGGCTGTTGCGGGAATGATTTCTTATAGTGGAGAAATATCATATAGCCCAAACATAAAAATTGCATATGTCCCCGACCGCTTCCCAAAACTACCGTTTACGGCAGAGGACTATCTTATGCATATGGGTAAAATCCAAGGATTGGCAGATGATAATATTAACGCCTTTATAGACAAATATTTTGCTTTATTAAAAATGCCGCAATCTTTCAGAAAAACAAAAATACCAAAATGCTCTAAAGGCACAATACAAAAAATCAATATTTTGCAAGCATTACTTACGACACCCGATTTGCTCATTTTAGACGAGCCATTTTCGGGATTGGACGAAATTTCGGAGACAAACTTTATGGAGCTGTTACAAAAGCTGGCTACCGAAGGCATGGCAATATTTATGGCGTGTCACGAAAAAAACCTTGCACAAAAATTAGCCACCACAATATATACGATGGAGGCGTGTTAAATGCTGTCACTGATTAAGTACAACCTTAAATACTACGAAAAATCCTTTAAATATATAGTTCCATGCCTGTTTTATATGGTTTTTCTTGGAATCAATTATCAAATTACTTCACCTATATGGAGTACTTATTTTATCGCAGCTGTGGGTACATTTGTGTTTGCTGTTTTTATTGCGACGAGTCTGATGACATGTGAGGATGCAACGCAGCAATGGATTACACGATTACATCTGCGTAACGACAAAAAATTTTATTTCACAAAAATTATTTCGATACAGACGATTATGATTCCCATTTGTATAATTGTGGTTGCTTATCCGTTGGCAATAGGCTTTTTTGTGCGGAGCCTAACCATTACAGAGATTATCGTCGCTTTTATTTTTCATTTAATGCTTAGTCTGCTTGGGACAGCTGTTGGGATTTTCTTTACAACGGATTCGTTTTTGCAACAGGCTCTGGTTGTACTCTTTTCTGTACTGCCTCTGGCGGCGATGTTCGATAATGTTTTGATTATTGTTGCATCTTATCTCCTTCCGCCCATTAATTTTTTAGCAGAAAAAATGCACTATTTTAGTGACGAAATTTTTGTGCCGAGCTTTGATTTTTTATTATTTATACTATACGCATTGGGATATTCGTTTTTGTTGATGTCCCTATTTATTATAATAAAAACATGGAGGGCAAAATAAAATGTATACAAAAAAATCTCTTCTTGCTGACCTAAAAGCCGCAGGAATCAATCCTCGCGGAACATTGCATGTCCATTCATCAGTAAAAAGTGTGGGAGAATGTGAAAACGGCGCAGATACAATCCTCGACGCATTGATAGAGTACATGCGTGACGGATTGCTGACTTTGCCTACCCACACATGGGACTATGTAACAGGGGGCAAAAAAAACATCTTCGACCATAGTAATATGCCCTCATGTGTAGGTGTACTTACAAATTTGTTTATGAAGCGCGAAGGTGTAGTGCGTTCACTCCATCCAACCCATTCTGTTGCCGCCATCGGCAAGGATGCCACCGCATTCATCGCAGGAGAAGAGTTATCAAAAACCCCATGCCCACGTGACGGGTGTTATGGAAAGCTATACGACCGTGATGCGCAGATTTTATTTCTTGGCTGTCCGCTTTCAAAAAACACATACATTCATGGCGTAGAAGAATGGAATACTATCCCAAACCGCCTGACAAAAAAGCAACAGAGTCTTTTTATAAAATACGGCGACGAGCTAATCCCCTGCCCCCAGTATCGCCACCATTTTGCAGGTGGCGATATATCAGAAAACTACGTAAGAGCCGAGCCGATTTTTGTTGAACGTGGTGCGGCGGTTTATTGCAAAATAGGAGACTCTCACAGCGTATTATGTAGTGCAATAAAAATGGCGGATATTACAAGCGAAGTTTTGCAAAACGAGCCTGATTTTTTCGCATGATAAACGAACTGCTAAAAGCACTGGATGCTTTATATCCTTATGATGGTAAATGTTTCCTAAATTACTCGACTCCATGGCAACTCCTCTTTGCTACTATCCTTAGTGCTCAGTGTACGGATGACCGCGTTAACATTGTTACGGCACAGCTTTTTAAGGATTTTCCATCTTTGGAATCATATGTCACGGCTAATCTTTCCGACCTTGAGGACGCGGTAAAACAAACAGGCTTTTTTCGTAACAAGGCTCGACATTTGCAGACCACAGCGCGACTCCTCCTTTCCCAATATAACGGCCAAGTCCCTTCCGACATCACCGAGCTCACATCATTAAGTGGTGTCGGCAGAAAAACAGCAAATGTTGTGCGTGGACATATTTATGGGATTTCCAGCATAGTAGTAGATACGCACGTAAAGCGCGTGTCTCGCAGGTTGGGACTTACACAGCATAACTGCCCCATAAAAATAGAGTACGAACTCATGGAAAAACTGCCAAAAGCTCACTGGATACGTTACAACCAGCAGGTAATCACACATGGCAGGCAAATATGTAAAGCACAACGCCCACTCTGCACAGAATGTACATTGAAAAAGTTTTGCAAAAAATTACAAGAGTGTTAAATTTCTATAATTGACTACTCTGTCGAAACATGAGATATTACGATTGGCATTGTAAAATCAGAAGGGGGTTACTTATGAAAATTATTAAATATGTGCCTAATACGCTGTCCATCATGCGTATGGTACTCGCGTCGTCACTGCTTGTGCTGTGGTTTTTGTTGCCCGCAGGTTTTGTTCTCTCGCCTCTTTTTCTTACGATTTATATATTCGCGGGGATTACAGATATGGTCGACGGGCCGATTGCACGCAAGTTTAACGTTGCTTCTCCACTTGGAGCCAACCTTGATGGCGTAGCAGATTATTTTTTTGTAGTTATTTCGATTTTTCTTATTGTGCCGGAGCTTGTTTACAGGGGACTTAGCCCCATGATAGTCACAGTCATAGTAGCCAGCATCATCATATTAAAAGGTTTTGGTATGTTGGTGGGTTATATGCGCTATGGACAGCTTATGATGATGCACACTTATGCGTCAAAGACCGGTGCAATGCTGGCGTTCTTATTACCGCTCTTCCTTTATCTTACAGGGTTTAACGAAAATCTTATCGTTAGTGTATTTGGCGTATATGTATTCTTTTTCCTGCTGGAAGAGCTTTGCATCATTGCAATGTTACCTGAACCCAGACGCGACATCAGTGGAATAATGCAAGCATGGCGTATCCGACGCGAGAGCAAATGAAAACGTTTATTAATGAAATATGCAAGGAAGAAGGGATTCTGATGGAATCCTTTTCTTATGGCGATTATGTGCTTCGTCTCACCAAAAATGGGGTATCGCATAATATCTACGGTGCCTTTTGGGATATAAACAGTGCGGCGAGCGACCGCATAGCTTGTGACAAAACAGCATGTTATATTTTATTAGAAAACAATAAAATACCGGCCATAGTCCACGAAATTCTTTTTAACCCCCTGCGCAGAATCGGATGGGCAGGTGAAAACGGCGCGTGGGCGCTTGCCTCCGCGTTTTTAAAACAGCATAAAAAAGTAGTGCTAAAACCAAACCAAGGGACGATGGGACAAGACATCCATCTATGCAATTCCATCCCCGAGCTAGAGGCCGCCGCTCATGCAATTTTTCTAAACTATCCCGACGCGGCACTTAGCCCATACAAAGAAATTACAAATGAATATCGAGTGTTTTTTCTAAATGGAAAATGCCATTTTGTATATGGAAAAGAAAAATGCTCTTCATGGCAACATAATCTTTCGCAAGGAGCAAAGGCATTCGAAATTAACGACCAAGAAAAAACAACAAAAATAAAATCCCTTGCTACCCGCGCTGCGGACTGCATAGGGATTACCTTTGCAACAATAGATATAGCAGAATCGCCTAGCGGCGAACTCACCATCATGGAAATAAACTCCGGTGTGCAGGCACGTCAGCTTTTGGAGCAATTGCCTCATCTGCGACCGATAATAAAAAATATTTTTTTAGAAGCTATCAAGCTTCTATTTTGTCCGCAAATAAAATCCCATCAAGATGGTCAATCTCATGGCAAAACGTGGCTGCCATAAAGCCTTCGCCGCTTACACTGATAGGCTTTCCGTGGCGGCTCACGCCTGTAACTGTAACCTTTAACGGGCGCATTACATAACCACTGGGTGAATTGGGCGCGATAGACCCCTCCATGACGAGCTGCCTCTCTTCACTTTCCTGCGCAATACAAGGGTTTGCTACCTCAATGACCCCATCCTTGTCCACTACCACAAAAACACGCCGCAGTACACCTACATGTACTGCGGCGCAACCATATCCCTTTACATGCCGCAAGGTATCCGCCATATCGTCAAGAAGAGTCCACAATCGCTCGTCAAACTTTATGACGAGTTTGCTTTTTTTGCGGAACAAGGGGTCACTAAAATTTATTAGACTTCTGGTAGCCATGTTTGCAAAGTGGCCTACATGGGATAGGCTTCTTTTGCCTCATATTTTGTATGGAGAAGTTTATGCGCTTTATGGCTGTTTGGTTTTTCGAGATAGTCATCGTAGAGTTTTTTGATTTGTGGATTTTTGTGTGATTTACGTATAGCTTTTGCAGAATCTTCTTCATAGAGAGCAGTGGCGCGAGCAGCACGAATGTCCGTAGTAGAACGTACCGTGGCCGAAATTTTTGGCTGTCCACCACCGTTTACACAGCCGCCGCTACATGCCATAACTTCTATAAAATCGTATTTTGCTTCACCCGCGTTGATTTTATCCAAAAGTTTTGCGGCGTTTGCTGTACCGTGGACTACAGCCACTTTTATTTTTTTGTCTCCGAGTGCTACATCGGCTTCTTTTATGCCTTCAAGTCCGCGGATGTTTTTAAATTCTACATCGGTGTCTTTGCCGGCTACTACTTCAGAGACAGTACGAACAGCTGCCTCCATTACGCCGCCTGTCGCTCCAAATATTACACCTGCACCTGTGTATTCCCCAAGCAGGTCTTGGTCAAAAGTGCTATCCTCAAGTGCATTAAACTTAATGCTTGCTTGTTTTATCATTTTTGCAAGCTCGCGAGTGGTCAGCACTGCATCTACGTCTCGCAAGCCGTTTACTTCCATTTCTGCGCGAGCAGCCTCTGATTTTTTAGAGATACATGGTGCGATTGCTACCGAGAAAATTTTCTTAGCGTCTACACCTGATTTTTCTGCATAGTAAGACTTTACGATGGCACCAAACATTTGGATAGGCGATTTGCAAGAAGACAAATTTGGGATAAATTCCGGATAATTGAACTCGCAAAAACGAATCCATCCGGGGGAGCAAGAGGTAATCATGGGTAATTTGCCGCCATTATTTACACGGTCAAGGAGTTCATGACCTTCTTCCATAATGGTGAGGTCTGCACCAAAGTTGGTATCAAAAACTTTATTGAAACCGAGTCGTTTTAGTGCAGAAACCATCTTGCCTGTCACAAGTGTTCCTGCGGCCAGCCCAAATTCCTCGCCGAGTGCGGCACGTACCGCTGGTGCTGCCTGCACCACCACATGGGTATCTTTGCACTCAAGAGCCGCCCATACTGCATCAATGTCATCTTTTTCACGCAGTGCCGCTGTTGGGCATACGTTTACGCATTGGCCGCAATAGATACAGGGTACCTCAGTCATACTCTTATTGAAAAGAGGAGAAATTTTTGTGCTAATTCCGCGTTCTGTGAAGTCAAGGATTGCGGAGCCTTGTTCTTTTTTACACACATTTACGCAGCGACCGCATAGTATGCACTTGCTTTGATCGCGCACAATGGACGGAGAAGCGTCATCTAAGATGCCAAAATCATTTTCTCCCTCGAATGGGATTTCGCGTATTCCCATTTCTTCTGCTACCGTTTGCAATTCGCAGTTTTTGTTAGAAGGACACGCAAGGCAGTCACGGTTATGCGATGATAGGATTAGCTCAACAGTCGCTTTGCGTGCATCGCGTACTTTTTTGCTTGTTGTACTTATCACCATACCATCAAAAACAGGCATTACACATGCGGCAGCTAAAGCTCTTGCGCCCTGCACCTCTACTTGGCATACACGGCACGCGCCTATTTCATTTTTTTCTTTCAGGTAGCATAGCGTAGGAATATCTATCCCCACCTTACGCGCTGCATCCAAAATTGTACTATTGTTTTCTACTTCCACGGAGATGTTATCTATAGTTACCTTAACCATTATAATTTTCCTCCTACCCTTTTTTAATTGACTTGAACGGACACACAGGAATGCAAGCACCGCATTTTATGCATTTTTCTGTATCAATTACATGGAGAGTTTTGACATCGCCCATAATTGCATCTACCGGACAAGCTTTTTTACATTTGGTGCATCCCTTGCATGTCTCATCAATGAAGAACTCAAGTAGTTCAACGCAGGTACCAGCAGGACATTTTTTGTCTTTTACATGGGCTTCATACTCTTCACGGAAGTAGCGCATGGTGGAGAGTACAGGGTTTGGTGCCGTTTGACCCAATCCACAGAGCGAAGATGCTTTAATATTTTGGGCAAGTTCGTATAAGCGGTCAAGGTCATCCATTTCGCCTTTGCCTTCGGTAATGCGCACGAGTGTTTCCAGCATACGCTTTGTACCCACACGACATGGCGGACATTTTCCACAAGACTCATCCACTGTAAAATCAAGGAAGAAGCGTGCGATGTCTACCATGCAGTTGTCCTCATCTATGACAACAAGACCACCAGAACCCATCATAGCTCCCAGTTCAAGCAAGCTGTCATAGTCTATTGGTGTATCAAGTTGTGTTTCTGTCAAACAGCCGCCTGATGGCCCGCCAATTTGTACAGCCTTAAACTTTTTGCCGTTAGGGATACCCCCGCCGATTTCGAATATGATTTCACGTATTGTTGTACCCATCGGTACTTCAATAAGTCCTGCGTTTTCGATTTTACCACCGAGGGCAAATACTTTTGTGCCTTTGGACTTTTCCGTGCCAATAGCGGTCAAAAAGCTCGCACCGTTTAGAATAATTTGCGGAATATTTGCAAATGTTTCTACGTTATTGATAATTGTGGGCTTGCCCCATAGCCCTTTCACTGCAGGGAATGGCGGGCGTGGATTCGGCATTCCCCTTTTACCTTCAATGGAGTTTAGTAGTGCCGTTTCTTCGCCGCACACAAACGCACCTGCTCCAAGACGAATTTCCAAGTCAAAGTTGAAGTCTGATTCAAAAATATTATTACCAAGCGCACCAAAATCTTTTGCTTGGTTAATTGCAAGTTGCAAGCGATTTACTGCAATCGGATATTCCGCACGTACATACACGAAGCCTTTGTTTGCACCGATTGCGTATCCTGCGATTGCCATTGCTTCTATTATAGAATGCGGGTCGCCTTCGAGAATCGAACGATCCATGAATGCACCTGGGTCGCCTTCGTCGGCGTTACATACGACGTATTTTTGGTCGCTTTGGGATTTGTAGCCAAACTCCCACTTCATGCCTGTGGAAAATCCGCCTCCTCCTCGACCACGCAGTCCGCTGTCTTTTATTTCTTTTATGACATCCTCTTGTTTCATTTCAAATATAGCTTTGCCCAACGCCTTGTAACCATCAAATGCGATATACTCCGTGATGTTTTCGGGGTTAACGAGCCCACAGAGGCGAAGAGCGATTCTTTTTTGGATTTTATAGAAAGGAACATGCTGGAAATCATCAATCGTGCCATCAGCTTCGATTGACTCTGGTAGAAGAAACTCCTTAACAGGCGCACCATCGACCAGATGTCCCTGTGTAATCGCAGGTATATCTTTTAGCTCTATACGGCTGTAGAATGAGCCTTCCGGATAAATAATAACAATAGGTCCTACTTGGCAATACCCAAAGCAACCTGTGCGTACTATATCTACTTTGTCGGTGAGGTTATGGTTTCTTAGTTCCTCTGCAAAAGCTGCTTCTATTTTTTCTGCATCAGCTGATAAGCAGCCTGTACCTTGGCAGATGAGTACGTGGCGTTTGCCTTCATATTCCTTTCCGCCGAGACGTAGTTCCAAATTCTTTATGGTTTGTTGTCTTATGTTTTCGAATTTTTCCAATGCTTTCATATATAAGCCCCCTACTTAGTATTTTGCAATAATTTCTTTCATTTCGCCACCCTTTACAGTTAGGCGACCGTATACATCCTCGTTTACAAGAACAACGGGAGCCAATCCGCAAGCACCTACACAGCGAGTCGCCATTAAGGTAAACTTATAATCTGCGGTTGTTTCTCCCGATTTTATACCAAGTTCTGTTGTTACTTCGTCAACCAGTTTTTGCGCGTCTTTCACGTAGCACGCAGTCCCCATGCACACACTAATGATGTAGTCACCTTTAGGCTCAATGGAAAATTGATGATAAAAGGTAATCACCCCGTAAATTTCTGCGATAGGGATATTTAGCTCCTTAGCAATAATCTTTTGCACCTCGGCAGGGATACAGCCAAAGATTTTTTGGCTTTCATTTAATACAGGCATAAGCCCGCCCTTTTTTTCCTTGTTGACTGCCAAACATGCTTCGAGTCTTTTAAGGCGTTCGGGCGTTACTACTTCTTTTTTTACAGACATATTATGTATCCTCTCGTTATGCCATGCGGCATTTTTGTGCATATTATAGCATGGATTAAAAAAAAGTCAAAATTCATTGTTGAAAAATGGCAGTGTGTATGCTATGTTACAGGCATATAAAGGTATATTTGAAATGAGGACAACCTGACATGAGCAAATCTAAAAAAATAGTTGAAGTGAGCAACAATTTAGAAGAGTTGCAAAATGAAGTTCGTTTACTTAGGGCAAAATTAACTCTCGCAGAAGCCGATACATATGCGGCGCAGATGCAAGCGTCCGTAGGCAACAGAGATACCACAGGTCTAAGCAAAGACGATGAGTTAAAAATAAAGTATTTTGACTTTATTTTAGAAAAGACTGAGAATATTATTTTCTTCTTGGATGTTGACAAAAAGTTCACTTACGCTTCTCGTTCTTTTTTGAATAAGGTGAAAAAAGAAAATTACGATTTGATAAATGGGAAATACTACAGAGATGTCCTAAAACCTTATATAACTAAGACAAATTTCAATAGGCTTTCAGGTGCGGTAAACAATGCAAAAACAACTAACGTAGTAATCCCTTTCGATGAGGAAACAGATGAAGAGGGCGTGAAGTCTATGTATCTCACGCATGTTTTTCCTATGATAGAAAATCTTGGTGCATTTAAAGGGACAATGGTTTTGATTAAAGACGTAACAGCTATCAAAAATGCAAAAGAGGTCGCGGAGCAAGAGCAATTCCTGAAATCCAAATTTTTATCAAATATGAATCATGAAATCAGGACTCCATTGAATGCAATTATCGGACTTTCTACCATAGAGTTGGATAAAAAATCTCATCGCCCGAAAACATTAGAAGCATTTGAAAAAATCAACCTCTCTGGCAGAAATCTCATGGATGTGCTAAACGACATCATCGACCTATCTACGATGGAAGCCGGGAAACTGGAGATTAACAACAATGTGTATGACACAGCTGCATTGATAAATGATGTCATATGGCTTAACGTAATGCGCATAGGTGATAAACCTATTAACTTTGAAGTAAAACTTTCAGAGAAAATACCAGCATATCTGGTAGGTGACGAGCAACGCATAAAGCAGGCCATAAACAATCTGCTATCCAACGCAATAAAATACACAGACCATGGTAGTGTTATTTTTGAAGTAGGATGTAAAAACACTAAGGGTGACTGTAAGCTTATTGTGACGATACGGGACACCGGACAAGGAATTTCTAAGTCTCAACTTGAACTGATTTTTGATAAAGCGTCTCTTGCCGCACATGATTTTAATCGTGAAACAGAAGGTGCGGGGTTTGGCCTGTTTATAGCAAAAAATCTTGCTACGCTTATGAAAGGTGACATCTCAGCAGAAAGTGCGCTTGGCGCAGGCTCGGCGTTTACCATGAGCTTTATACAAAAAATCAGTAAAAATACATCAAACATCGGTATAAAAACTGCCGAGCGTTTACAAAATTTCAAGTTCTCTGGTATGCAAAAACCAAAACTCGTGCGAGATTACATGCCGTACGGTAAAATTTTAATCGTAGACGACATGAACACAAATCTATTTGTCGCAAAAGGGCTGATGAAGCCATATGGGTTAGACATAGATACCGCATTAAGCGGCTATGAGGCATTGGAGAAAGTGAGCGAAGGAAAAGTTTACGATATTATTTTCATGGACCACATGATGCCCGGTATGGATGGCATGGAAACCACAAAAAAAATGCGTGAGGAGGGTTATAAACACCCCATAATTGCACTCACCGCAAACGTAACTGCCGGTGTATCCTCATTTACGGATAATGGATTTGACGACTTTATCGCAAAACCGATAGATACTATGCAACTCAATGTATGTTTAAATGCATTCGTGCGTGACAAGCAAACAGCGGAAACTCTGGAGGCTGCAAATAAGCAAAAAGAAGCCGATGATGCCGCCGCTGAAGAAGCCGCAAAAATCCCCGTTTCACCGACGGATTTCGAAGATGCAAACGACCCGCTAACTCTTCTTAAAAAGATACAAGACCTTGATGTAGATACTGCTGTAGATGCAATGAGTGGTTTGCCCGACCTCTACATTGACACCGTAAAACTTACACTAAAGCTACTGCCTGAAAGGATAACGAAACTCGACGACTATTTGGAAAGTGACTTAAAATCCTTTACAATTGAAGTTCATGGCTTAAAAAGTGCAATGAAAAATATAGGTGCGGCAAAACTCGGTAATAGCGCGTCACAGCTTGAGCGTGCCGGCATCGAAGAAAACTTGCAATACTGTAAAGAGCATTATCCGCCATTCAAAGATGAGCTTCTTAGGCTAAAAGAAAAACTTGATGAGGCATTGCCATCTGATACAGAAGTAAAAGAAATTGCCAACAAATCTGACCTGCTTCCTGCTATTGCAGAAGCAAAAGCAAAGGCAGAGGATTATAACCGCGACGCGGCATTGGAAATCATCCAAGAAAAAGCCAAGTTTTCTTATGATGAAAAAACTGATGAACAATTGCAAAAGGTCATATCTGCACTGGAGGCTTTTGATTGTGAAGGTGCTAAAAATATATTAATTGAACTGGAGGAAATATAATATGCAGGTTTATGACGGAGGACGATATTATCACAGCATACCAGGTCTGCTTGTTCCAAGGTCTGTAACAAACGACGATGTGCATTTTGCAATAAACAGCTTTATTGATACAATCCCAGGGCTTACAGAACGGCTGGAGAACACCCTGCTAAACCAAGGCGTGGGTACTCTTGAGTTTTTTTCTGAAACAATGGAAACTGTCATAAAGCTACTTAAAAGCATTTATGCTCGCGGTTTGGAGACGCAGGCCATGCGCTTGTTGCGTTGTGCAAAAGAAGAATCAATGCTGACTACCGCAAAAAAAAATCTGAAGCCCTTTGTCACAGACGCACTTTCTCTCTCCGTAGCAATGCAAAAAGCTCAATCTCTCCGTGAAGAAAAAAAGCCGCCAAGCAAAATAGAAATCTATGCAAATATAGCAAAATCAATTTCTGCGGTTAACACTTTGCTTGAGGATGGATTTTATGAGCCTGCAAAGATTCTTATAAAAGAGCTGTCTGACCATAACCCAGAGGCTTCTGTTTTTATAAGCCTACTAAATTTAATTAATGCCGAAAAATACGAGGATGCAAAAAACCAAATATCCACTCTTAATGCAAAGTTTAACGAAACAATAAACAAACTCGCCGGCACAGACCTCTCCAAGAAAATTTTGGCAGTTGATGATATGCCTGAAATCCTATCATTTGTAAACAGCGCGCTGAAAAATAATTATCGAGTATTGGCCGCTCCGGGGGGTCAAGCTGCGCTTAAAATCATGGAGAGCCAAAAACCCGACCTGTTTATCCTGGACATCGATATGCCTGGTATGGACGGTTTTGAGTTGGCTGTACGTATACGGCAAATGCCCGACCACGCAGAAACGCCTATAATATTCCTCACGGGCAACTCATCTCGTGAATATATCAATAATGCTACACAATGCGGCGGCAATGAGTTTATAGTAAAACCTGCTACACATGATTATCTGTTAACTAAGGTTGGTAATTTTTTAAGTGCTAAAGAATAAAACACTTGCATAATAAAAATGCCGCGCAATTAGCGCGGCATTTTTATTGTTTTAAAGTCTATCGGTTGTTGTTACGTTAACGCGGTCACGGTTGTGGACTTCCCTTCCGAAGAAACTTAGGCAGTAGAGGCCGGCGAGCGCGATTAGGGTATATATGATACGGCTCAGGATTCCTTCCATGCCACCAAAGATGGTGGCTACGAGGTCGAAGCGAAATAAGCCGATAAGTCCCCAGTTGATGGCACCGAGTATTACCAATGATAAGCAAATGTAGTCCCATGTTCTGTTACGCATATTGATTCTCCTCCTTTCATTTTTTTTATTATTTCTAACTGTGGGAGAAAATATGCGTTTTATTTTTTAAATTTGGGATTGAAATTTTAAGAGCCACGCGGTATGCTACACTTTAGAAAAAAATTACATATAAAAAAGTTAGGTGGGTTCATAGTGGAGGATATTTATGGGAACGAGCAACGCATACTCGATGAGGCACAATTGCGCATAAAGGCGGTCAAGAGTGGTGCAGAGTATGACTTTGGCGATTATATTTTTATTGTTAAGGAATACAGGAAAATCCTGAGGCATTTGCGTCGTACGACAAAAATCGCTGACAGTATTTCTAACAAACTCCATGTGGACAACCTTGAACTAAACGAAAAAGTACATCTTGACGCTCTTACCGGAATTTATAACAGGCGATATATGGAAGAAAGCTTGAGCCGTATTAAAAAATCACTATCACGTTCCAGTGATGTATTAAGCATATTGATGTTGGATATAGATTTTTTCAAGGGCTACAATGACACCTATGGTCACGCCGCCGGGGATGTTTGTTTGAAAACAATTGCAGAAGCAATTGATAACAGTCTTTTTCGTCCTGATGATTTTGTGGCTCGATATGGCGGAGAAGAATTTATCATTGTTCTGCCAAACACATGCAAAAACGGCGCGTGTCATATGGCCAAAAAAATTATAAAAAACATAGGACACTTGAAAATACCGCACGAAAAAAGTGAAATAGCTACTCATGTTACCGTTTCTATAGGTGCGGCTACGGGACATGTGGAACGTCATGGAAAAATTGATGAATACGTAGAATGTGCGGATACCGCACTATATACGGCAAAAAATAGTGGGCGCAACAGGTATATCCACAAAAACTTTAATGAAAGAGGTTAGATATGAAGCTATCAACGAGATTAGTCATGAGCATCATTGCAACATCTGTTATCGGGTTGTTGGTAGCCTTTATTGTTGTTAACTCGTTTGTGCGTAATGCAGTGCTTGATAATATACTGGAATCTGTACAAAACAATATGACCGTGTATGCAAGTGAGCTTGACTCTTGGTTTGTTAATAATTTGATTGTAACCGACACTATGGCAATTACTATGTCCGCGCTTGACCGAGAGCATGTTCACTATATCGCGCTAAATGTGTACGAACAATTTGATTTTGTTGCTATGGCCTATGTGGGGTTTGGTGTAGACGATACGTTTGACTCTTGCTCTATCAGGTATGTCTATGATTGGGTTTTGCAAGAACGGCCTTGGTTTATACAAGGGAGAGCCGCCGGTGGAGAAACTGTTTTTACCAATGCATATGTTAACTGGCTGTACCCCTTCGATTTGGTCATTTCTGTTGTGCGGCATATGCCGGATTGGTATGATGCAGTTGTGGCTGTAGACTTTATTCTTTCTGACATCGCTGACGTTTTGGCGGATGTCGAAGTACCCGGTGATGGATATGTTTTCATTTTAGATAACCGAGGATATATTGCAAATCACCCAAATCCCGATTTTGCACCCACTGCAACATATTTGCGCAACTTTAGAGATTTTCCTATTTACGCACCGCTTGCTCATATTATTGATACATCGTGCGGAATCACGACGTTTATTAATTACAATGGCATTTATTCGTATATGATGACATTTGCAATGAGTGCCGCCGACTGGACATTGGTTAGCATTATGCCGACCACTGTCACATCCGAACCGGTTTTTCAAATCCTAAGTATCATCATGATAACGTTTTTTCTGATTTTATTTGTATCATTTGCATTTATATTATTATATATCCCAAATATTATTGGAAATACCTCTGCAAGGATAAATAACCGTATCCGTGACTTTAAAGACTATACCACCGCCGTGGCAAAGGGTCTGGAAACAGACAAAAATCTTGATATTGAAAATATTGACACCTCATTTGGTCTCGACAAAATATCTACAGCTTTTGACGAAAATATGCGCGAAATACTCGCATTGATTAAAGATATGACACAAATGCATCGCGAGCGCAATAAAGGCAACTACACTGCATTATTGGACCCAAACAACTATGCCGGCGCATATGAAGAACTGGCTCGCAACCACAATAACATGGTGGAAGAGTTGGCAGAGAGACTCCTGATTATCAATGAAAGCATAGAATACGCAAGTGTAATCCAACAAAATCTTCTTCCCGATGCCGACCTGTTTAAGCAAGTCTTTTCGGATTATGCAATAAAATGGGAGCCACGAGATGTGGTGGGTGGTGATATGTATTGGATTAAAACTTTTGAGGCGGGTACAGTCCTTTGTGTTGCCGACTGTACGGGGCATGGGACAGCGGGTGCGTTGCTTACTATGCTTGTGGGTTCTGCTTTTGAAGATTTAATAAATGAAGAAAACTGTAGCGACACGGCACAGTTGATTTGGAATTTGGAAAAACGACTGTTGGATATTTTTGGGACAAGGACAAATAGTTCTGACTACACAATGAAGGACGGCTGCGATATGGTCGCACTGTTTATTGCAAAAGATAAGAGCATATCCCTGTCTGCTTGCAACACAAATTTTTTCATATGCAATGGAAAAAAAGTAGAGCGGGTAAAAGGTCAATACGCCTTTATAGGCGAAGGTAAATTGCAAAGCAAGGACGATATAAATACAATCCAAATACCGTTTGATGCAAGCAATAAATTTTATATATCCTCGGATGGTTTATTTGAACAACCGGGGGGGGCAAAGGAACAGAAATACGGCTACAGGGAATTTGAACAAATCATACTGGAAAATCACAACGAAAGCCAGTCCGTCATCACTGACAAGGTATGGGAAGCCTTTGAAGAATACAGAGGCGAATACAGGCGAGTAGACGATTTTGAGCTGATTGCGTTCACATTATAGAGAAGGAGAGTGGCATGATGGATTTTGATGTTTTAGAGTTTAGCAAAATGCTGTCAGAGAAGAAAATAACCGTGATTTACAGCGGCCCGATATGGGCAGATGGCGTGGAAGGCATGGCAGAGTTTCTACAGAGGAAGCTGGATGTTGATAATTTGTCACGCACTGTTTCCAAGTCGATTTTCTCGGTGTTTGTAGAGCAGATGCATAATATGCTTATGTATTCGGCAGAAAAGGAAATATTTACAGCTGAAGATGATGATGATGCCGTTCTCTCTAAAGGGATGTTTGTTATGGGCAAAGAGGGAGACACCTATTTTATCAAAACCGGGAATGTAGTAACCGATTACAGTGCAGGTGTTTTGAAAGAGCGTATAGACTATCTCAACACGCTGGATAAGCAGGGCCTAAGGCAGTATTTTAAAGAAAAACAGAGAAGTGATGATGACAACCCCGAGAGCAAGGGCGCGGGCATGGGGCTAATCGAAATTGCAAGGCGGTCATCATCCAAAATTAATTACAAATTTACACCGCAGGGCGAAGGCTTTAAGTACTTCTCCATGTCTGTAGAAATTTAAGAAGGAGGTAGCGATATGTCTTTTTATATGGAAAAACAAAAAACAGGCTCTACGCCATATATTTTGATTGATGAATCAAAGGGTTATATGAAAATGAGCGGCAAGAGTTTTCCGGAAAAAGCACTTGATTTTTTTGGAGAAGTTATTACCTGGCTGGACGGCTACCTTGCTACAGACTTTGGTGAGTTTTTGTTTGACTTTGCAATGGAATATCATAATAGCTCTACGCTAAAGGTCATAACAAATATGCTGATGAAGATGGACGAATGCGCCGTCAGCGGCAATAAAATCACCGTAAACTGGATTGTTGCCGAGGATGACGAAATCATGATAGAAAGTGGCGAAGATATACAAGAGGATGTCCATAATCTAACGTTTAATGTGGTAGTGGTGGACGAATAATCTTATAAATTCCCATAGTACTCCAGACCTAGCTGTGTACGGTTTTTTACATTTAATTTTTCCATGATGACTACTATGTTGTTGCGTACTGTTCCTTCGCTTAGGAATAGAGATGCGGCGATTTCTTTGTTTGTTTGACCCCGGGTGATTAGGCGAGCTATGTCCTTTTCTCGTGGGGTCAGGGTAGCAAGGGCGGGGTTTTCTTGGGGGGAAAGATTGCGCAGGACTTCTGCATCAAGGATGCTTGTTCCGCTGACTAACAGTCGGAGCTTGTCTGCGATTTGAGCAATTTTATCTGTCTTTAAGAGATAGCCGTCCGCTCCTGCGGCAAGGGCTTGTAATATATTTTGGCGGTCGTCAAAGGTAGTCAGCATCAGGATTTTAATCTGAGGATGACGTTGTTTTATCAGTCGAGTGGCGGCTATTCCGTCTGTGACGGGCATTCTTATGTCCATTAATATAATGTCGGGTGGGTCAGCAGAGCAGATGTCTACTGCTTCTGCTCCATTGGAAGCTGTGGATAGCACATCTATATCACTCTGCTGCTCCAGCTTTATTTTTAAGCTTTTGATAATTAATGGGTCGTCGTCTACTATCAATACACGCATAGTTATTTTCCTTTCATGGGAATTACGCACACGAGGCGGAAGATTTTGGAATGCTCGTCTGTACTTGCTGATACATTGCCACCTACTGCCGTCATGCGGCGACGTAGATTTTTTATACCATTGCCTGTTATTTTTTTTGTCTTGTGCGCTCCGTCATTTTCTACTAAAAGGCGAACAAGCTTTGGTGTAGCATCTATTGTGACTTTTATAAATGTCGGGGAAGCGTGACGGGTAGTGTTTGTCAGAGCCTCGTTTAGACAAGCCTCCAGTACACCCCATATATGCACGGGTACATATGATGTGTCGCCATACACATCGAAAATGGGCTGTATGCCATAAAATTTTTTGCAAATAATGTGGAGGTTTTCTATTCCCAGGGATTCTATGGTGTTTAGATTGTGTACGGCTTCGCGGATTTTTACGGCTCCTGTATCGAGGCGTTCCAGCGCGGCATCGTAAAGTGAAAGCGCGTCGGCTGTTTCTTCGTTTTCCGGCAACAAATCCCTTGCCGTTTGCAGTGATATATATGCAGCTACGATTTCATGCCCTGCGTTGTCGTGGATTTCGCGAGAAATCCTTGCTCGCTCGCTTATCACTGTCATCTGTTCGATTTTGATTGTGGCGTTCATTAGCTCACTTTGCAGTGCTTCCATTTCGTAGTAGCCGCTTTGATAGTTGTACATGTTTTCCAGATACCGGTCATGGTCTTTTTTCCAAAGCCTAAGAAAAACCCCTGCAAGTGCCGCAAGCACACATGCGGCGACCAATTGCAAATTTTCAAAAAACACGACGGCAAAAATAATTATGGGGAAAACTCCGTAATACATACCCATAAAAATGGCAAATGGTAATACAATCGGAAGAAAAAACACACAGAGCAATCCATCTATAATGGTAGTAAGTCCCATGCGCTGGAAACGCAATCTAAATAAAATCAAACATGCAAGACTCAGCATGAGGAAAAAGCCTGCTGTCTGCCCACTGACAGTCCAGTAAACAAACAACAGGCAAACCCCAAAAACTGTACATGCATGGAACCATTTTTTTTGACTCAAACCAATCTCCGCTTTCCGCCATAAAGCAAAAACATAATTGTGAACAAAGCCATGGCGAGTATCGCAAGCCAGTACGTACCGGTCGCACCATGGGCAATAAGCTCATTGATGCTGCGTACAGCCCACTGACCCGGCAAAATTGCACCCAGATAATAAAGTATGTCAGGCAATGATGACAAGCCGATTAAAAATCCACCGAGGAAAGTCGCAAAAGTAAGAAGCGCAATAAATGCCGCGCTCGATGACTCTTTGTTCTTAAAAACACAGCTCCATGCAAATGACATCCCTATGGTAGAAGCCGACAACATACTATAGCTGAGCGCAAGCAATGCCGCAAATTCGATTTGCCAGCCATGTATAATCACACCAAGCACACAGACTATAATAGCCTGTAGCATAGCAGGAATCATAGAGGCAAAGAAATTTTGTACCAGATAACTGCGCATGGAAACAGGGCCGCATAAAATCCTCATGAGTACACCGGTCATTTTATCTTCCTGTATGCTCTTTGCCATATAAAATGAGCCTACCATAATCATCAATGCGATGAGCAAAAACCCCAAGGATGCATCATCAAAAATCCCTCTGGCAAACAATATAAGCACAATCGGTAAGCCTAAGTTTGCAACAAGTGACACAATGTTTAGCCCTCGGCGGAAGGCATATTTAAAAACAGTCAGATTCATAGAGGCCGCCTCCTTTGTACCATATATACTGCGGCTGTGAGAATCACGCTAATAGCAACGAGTATGCCGATATTTATGAACGCCCTGCCCATGTCGAGATTAACAAGTCCAATGTCTGTCAAAATCTGAAAAGTTTCAGACCCCGGCTCTGCGGCAAAGGTACCCGAGTAAAAAATCGCGTTAAGCCCAAGGGTATAGGGTGTGTAGTGTTGGAAAAACCTGTCAACTGACTCACCGAGGCTAAAACCCATAATCAACCTACCCGCAAAAATCTGCATAGCAAAACCTGATACCATGATAATGGCCTCTGTCGTGGATTTTTTCTTGAAGAATATAAACAGCAAGATGCCAAACATCTGTGCCATAAACGACAGTATTAGCATGACAATGAAAACAACACCAAGGTTAAACATATAAACGTTGAACAGGAAATAGCTAACCACCAACAGCACCGCGCCGCTAACCATAGAAAATATAACCGCCGCTATGGTGGCCGCAAAAATATAGTGGAAGAAGCTCCTGGGTGCTGCCATCAAACGCCAACGCCTCCCACCCATGACATCCGCGTGGAGGTAATCAATGATAGTGGAGCTACTAAAAATCTGAAACAGAATCAAAATAGACATAACAATGCTGGATGCGATGACATTATAGCCATTTAACATATGGGCATCACCCTGGGTATTTGCCGAAAATATCATATAGTTTAGTCCACTAATCGCAAGCGGCAAAAGCCCATATACAAAGAGCATAATTTTGTCACGCAGTACACGATTTAGATAATGTTTAATCATAATCAGGAACATATCCCCTACCCCCTATTCTTCGTCACGGAGTTTTTTGCCCGTTAAGGTCAAAAAAACATCTTCGAGGGTTGGTTTTTCGTCGGTGATGGATTTTACGCCACCATGACGCATTGCTATTTCCATTACTCTGTTGAGATTGCCACTATCGGCAGTAGAAACAATAACATAGTCATTGCCATTTACTTTTACGTCTTTTACACCTGATACGGCCTTTATTTCTTCGGTCAGTCCAGTGCTTGCAGTTGCGGCAGTCATACGGATTGTATCCTCATGTTGCATACCGCCTACGAGTTCTTCGAGTGTGCCGCCGGCTATAATCCGACCGGAGTCCATGATTTGGATTTGGTTGCAGATGGCTTGCACTTCTTCCATGTAATGTGTCGTGTAAAGTACTGTTGCACCCTCTGACGCGATTTGCTTTACAGATTCCAAGATATGATTGCGCGATTGTGGGTCTATGCCCACTGTAGGCTCATCCATGATAATAAACTCGGGGCGGTGAACAAGCGCGCAACCGATGTTTAAACGCCTCTGCATACCACCGCTAAACTTGCCCGGCTTCTTTTTTGCATGTTCTTTTAGGCCGATAAAATCAAGTACGCGGCTTACGTTTTGATTTAGCTCGTTTCCGCCAAGTCCGTAGAGTTGTCCAAAGTAGCGGAGATTTTCTTCTGCTGACAGGTCTGTAAAAACTGTGATTTCTTGCGTGACAATACCCATGCGGCGGCGTATTTCCAGATTTTTTGTCGTCTGTTTTTTTCCGAAAATCGTGATTTCGCCGTGGTCTATGTCAAGCAGTCCACTAAGGGCTCGTATGGATGTTGTCTTGCCCGCGCCGTTCGGCCCGAGCAGTCCAAGGATGTCACCCTGTTTTATCTCCAAGTCCAGATGGTCTACCGCGGTAAAATCCCCGTAACGTTTTACTACTTTTTTCATGCTTGCAATACTCATAAAAAATCACTCCTTTAATTTATTATGCCACGGAGTGATTTTGTATAGTAGTTACATTTGTCACTTTTTTAAAACGTTGGTGATTAGGTGGAATACTTCGTTGATGTTAATCGGTTTCCCTACATGGCCGTCCATTCCGAGCTTTAGATAAAGCTCCACATCATCACGTAAAACATTCGCTGTCATCGCTATTATCGGTACATCTTTTGCCGATGGATGGGGCAATGAGCGGATTTCTACAGTTGCTTCGCAACCGCTTTTTTCAGGCATTTGTATATCCATAAATATGAGGTCGTATGCTTCGGGGTTTTCATTGTAGATTTTTACGACCTCTTCGCCATTTTCTGCACAAGTTATTCTTACCCCCGTAGGCTCCAGAAGGGTTAGAATAATTTCACGGTTTATTTCTATATCCTCGGCGATTAGGATATGATAGCCTTTTAGATTTGGAATTTCGTCAATTTCGACATCATCATCTTCTTGAAAGTATCCGCGTTGGATTTGTACGGTGAACGAAAACACCGAGCCTTTGCCCGGCTCTGACTCTATGCCTATTTTTCCGCCCATCATCTCTACGATTGTTTTTGTGATGGCGAGTCCAAGCCCGGTGCCACTGTAGCTCTTTGCAAGATTTACATTTGCTTTTCTAAAAGACTCAAAGAGGCTTTTTTGTTGCTCATGGCTTATGCCTATGCCTGTATCTTGCACAAGAATTTGCAATGTACAAACCTTGTCCTCTATTTTCAATAACTTTGCTTTTAGTGAGATACTGCCGTGACGTGGGGTAAATTTTACTGCATTACCAAGCAAATTTATAATAGCCTGTGCAAGCCGCTGGTCATCGCCATACATAAATCTGGGGATATGCGGGTCAATAGTCGTGGTGAAGGTTTGCTCCTTGTCTCCCGAAGAAAATGAAATCATATCTTGTACATGCTCCATCATTTTTTTGAAGCTAAATTTCTTTGGAGCAAGTTCGAATCTACCTGTGTCAATTTTGGACATATCCAATATATCGTTTACTACACCAAGCAGATGTGTGGACGCACTCTCTATGCGCTTTAGTGTGTAGTGGGCTTTTTCGAGTTCTTCAGAAGTTTTTCCGATGGTGGTCATGCCGATAATAGCATTGAGCGGTGTGCGTATTTCGTGGCTCATGCTCGACAAAAACATTGCTTTTGCCATCACGGCATTAGAATATTTTTTAGCAAAAATATAAAGCACCGCGTGCATACCTACCATAACAAAAAATCCTGTATACTCCTGCCCTGTAGTAAACCTTTCGCCCATCAGCGGCATACCTAATACAAAGAGCATAAAGCACTGTACGGCGGCGACTGTAGAGATATAAATTACATATCCCCTTTTTTTCATATATGTAAGCGAAAGCATACCGCCGATTAATGTGTATGAAAACACCAAAAAATCGCCGTCAAAATGTACTACACCCCACATCATCCAAAACATAAGTGAAATAGGCGTTAAGAAGGCGAGGGTATCAATTTTTAAACTACTCCGCTCCAAAATAACATAGGTGATAATCATACCAACACTAAGCACGGTACGGACAACAATATAGTCAATGTAAAAATTTAAAACGTAGTAGATAGTAGAGACAATCAAAAACGCAATCAGCAGCAAAAAAATATGCGGCGCGGTGTTGTTTTTCTCCGCACCTTTAAAGATATATTTTTTTACAAAGTTAACCATGACTATCGCCCTGCAAAAAACGCAAATACGCGCTGGAGGAATGTTAATTTTTCTACAGTCTTTTGGGTGTATGGAGAGTATGTTCTGTTTTCGAATTTAAGCATATGCCTGTGCCGCATGAGTATCCAGTAGAATGCTTCTTTTACGCGGAAAGGCTCCAACGGGCCGTCAACATAGCCTTTTTCTATTGTTTCGTTGGTATCGGGGTCAGAGATTTGTTCTACCATGGGCTTTTTGCCCAAGCTGGACACGGCAAAGCAACTTACCGTTTTAAAACATCCCAGTGCATTGTTTAAAATACGCTCTTCACCCAGATATGCCAAAAGTTCGCGAACTTCTTGGTTGAGTCCTTTTACACTGCGCATATTTACCGCACCTGCATGTTGCTCATCTGCGAAGAGATGCTGTATGCGATTTTCGGGCTTATTGTGAAAAAAGTCAAGATTAACAAAGCTCAACAAGTCTGCCTTAGAGAGCAGGAGTGCCATGGGGATGGAGCTTTTTTCGCGCTCAAGTCCAAGGAAATAATTGTATAGCGTATTAAAAATCTGCTGGTTAGAATTTTCTTCGGGGATTGCGTCAATAAGCGATGAATCAGAAAAGCGAAACAAATCAGATAGTTTATTAAAATTGGTGGGGTCAACCAAAAAGATTAGCCCTGACGAGTCCTTGATATTAAATCCATTTTGTCTGATGCCGGCATCATCACGCAAGTCCTCGCCCGCAATATCATAAAAGATAATGTCAATCGTGTTTTCTTCCATCACGCCTTCTTCATTTTTGTGTCTGTACCAAAAGTTGAAGGCGTATGGCGGGATTTTTTTGCGCTTTGTAGAACTGACCAGCTCATGGTTTTTTAAAAGCGGCTTTTGATAGTTTTCATAGAAAGACTCGCGCACCTGCGTGTCACCGATAAATGTAAGCTTTGACGGAAAGTCCATATTGTTTTCCAGCTCAGAAATAAGCACAGTCAAAAACACCGATTTTCCTACGCGAGCGTCACCCAGTATAGAAATAAGCAGGGTTTCGCGTATGCCGTAGCCTATGGGCAGGTCATTGTGACAGTTTGGGCAGAGACGTTTTTCACAGATAATTTTTTTGCCATCGGGTGATGTGTAGGTCACATGTTGTACAAATCCGTATTTTGCCAACTCTGTTTCATCATATTTTACTTCAGGATTGCTTATTTCTATTGCGGGTGGTTGCATTGCCTTTGATGTTGCTTCCTTTTCTGTGACTTGCAAAACATCTGTTTGGTAGTCGTAAAGCAACTCGTCAAGCTCCAGGCCGTCTTTTGTTTTCTTTTTGCCCTTTACCGCAGGCAGGCGAAAATCCGCCTCATTGGGGTGGAAGCGGTGACAGCAAAATGGGCATATTACGCTTTCGACTTTTTTCATAGCTAACATACCACCTTATACTAAATTGAATAAATGCGAATAATTTTTGTCCAAAATGTATTTTACTATACGGTCTTTTTCCAAAATGATACTGCATGTGCCGCTCATTACCATGTAGTCTAGCTCGTACTCCCCTATTTTGCGCCCTTGCTCGTAGATGGCGTATTTTAAAACTTGGCTGACAGGTATCTGCGACTCGTCGGATACGGTAACGCGCAATGTAGCCTTGTGATACTGCCCAAGTGTAATCGGCGTATATGAAACACTTGCATTGATTGTTACTTTCTTAAACAGCCATTCGGTGACATATGCCGGTTTTACAATCGTTATTCCCTTATCCTCATTAAAAAATGCTGGTATGATGATATGCTTTTTTTTACCACTGGTTATGGGTTTTGTATAGCTGTTTGCGAGGTCGCGGGTGACTACATCATGCTTTCGGTCGCTTTTTGCCAAAAGCTCCTCTATTTCCGGAGCATCCTCTGTCTCGTATTCAAATACCAGCATAAGCTTTAGGTCGCGATTTTTTGGCCAATCCCATGACAATATGGCATTGTTTTTGTTGTCGATTGTCCACTCAAAGCGACGAAGCTTCATCGTATCATCTGATGATGTTATAAAATTGTGCTTTTTAGCCATTGCCTCGTCACCAATACAATTCGTCCAGATTAAACGCGCCCGCGTGATATAGTGCAGATACGTGGCTTTCGCTCGCGTTTTCGATTGAGAAGAGATTCATCCTGCCTTGACCGCGCTGTTCATAGCATTTTTTTGTCTCGAAGGCCTGTGCCGACGGTACATATAGGTTAGCCTCCGTATGCAGTTTTGCATAGCCCGTCTTTAGTCGGATGCCGAGATGATTGTTTTGTGCCACCCACTCACTTAATGCCTCTGCCGGTGGCTCGTCACCGATTAACTCTTGCAGGATTTCCATGATGGGACGGCTAAACTCTTGCGATGTAATAATGTTTTTTTCTATGAAATCCATTAGCCGTTTTTTAAAACCGGAAAAATCATTTTTGTCGAAGTACTCCATCATTTCTCTATGCAAATCCTCGATTTGCGTCTTATGTGACGTAGCGTATGAAATAAATTTTTCCTGGAAATAGGATAATGCATTATTGCAAAAACCTTCGAACATCTTGTTTATTTCTTCTGCCTTTTTTTCTTGCTCGGATATTGTTTTGTTGATTTCGGACTCGTAGCGGCAGAGTTTTTTATGATACACAGATATTTTGCGCCGTTGGCGTTCCATGATTTTTATTTTATCTTTTATATGCTTTATGTCGTTTTGCTTGCGTAGATACTCATGTGCAATATTGTAGGGCAACAGCTCTTGGCTCTTCAGCGGAGAAAGGCGGCGTGTGATGTACTCGTCTCTTTCAGGGGGCTTTGCAAGCCAGTTTTTGCATTTTTCCTCTTCGGAATGCAGGACTGCGATTGCATTTTCTGTGTTTTCCCTTGCTGTTTTTTCAAAAAAACCGCCCTCGGATGTACAACGCAATAAGTCATAAATGCTTGTTGCTTGTGGTGCTATATTCTCCTCTTTAAAATCGGCTTCGTCCCAGTCATTATCAAGGCTGTCAAGCTTTAGACCAAAACATCTTTTTATCCACTGCCCGCGTGTTAGTGGGTCAGCATAGTTTGCATCCGGGATGGCAATACCATACAGATACTCCATGGTTTTTGTTGGATGCTTGGGCGGGAACTCCGGTGTCTTTAGCTGTGGTGGTTGGTTTTGTATGTCGTATTTTAGTATTTCTGCCATAAGCAGAGATTTTAATGCGTCTTGCGGTATATTTAATTTTACACTACCTGCTGTGAGAAAATCCCCGTTTCTTGCCGCACAGTTCTTGAGAAAAAACATTTCGCTGTAACGAGACGCGTCTGCCTCTGCTACATTTAAACTCTGTGATGAGTTTTTAAAAAGTGTGAGCATCGCCATAGTCTGGGCAATTGTCTCTTTTTGTATAAAAGATGCTGTGCTTGTGAGGTTTGAAAGCAGATATATGTTTAGTCCCTCACCCTTTATTTCGTCAAGCATTGCTATTGCAGATTTTCTTGTTTCGTCCGTCAGATTAGAATCATCAAACAGACAATACACATCCCCTAGTATGCCCGCGGGATATAGTGGCGAAAAAAATTTTTCTGCTGCGACAATCAAGTCAGGCAAGTTGAGTGCGGTGTCATCAGCGTTGATTAAAAAATTAGCACGTAGTATGTCTGCTTTGTACACTCCTAAAAACTCTTGCCAAATACGTTTTACTTCTTTTTTAATGAAATCTTCGTCAAAATCCTGCGGAACTTTTATAAAACCAACGCCACTCATATAGTCAGAAATTGCGTCGGATAAAAACGGCAAAAACTCATGGCAACTGCCAAGACCCAACAAAACCACGGGATTATTTAGTGTTTTCATGCAAGTACTTTCTTTTGCTGTGCAAACACCTCGCACATAGTACGATAGAATACACGCTTTAGGCTACCCTCTCGTTCGTCTGAGTAGGATTTTTCCAGCTGTTCCAATTTTTCTCTATAATCATTGAGGATGTCATCTATATATGCAACTATTTTGACAAAATGTGCATCCTCTAGCTGATTTTCGTGTTCCTGGGCATTTTTTTGGAGATAGTCTGTGATGTCGTCGTCCAAGTCGATATATGCTTTGAAAACATCGTAGTCCACATATCTGTCAGAAATATTTTGCATCGTATAAAGGATTTGTGTCTCTCCATCTATGATGTAGCGATAGTTTTTGCGGTTTTTTGTAATCACCTTCATATACAGCATCTGTGCAAAATGGCTGTATTTTACCTCACTCAAGTCTATTTTTGTAAGCTCGTCGCGCAGGGCGGCGATATGCTCACGGATTTTAACTTCTTGTTTTACACGCTCATATAATGCGGGCATATAGATAAATACACCCTTTGCGTAGTCGATGTCAGGGTCGTCGCTCTCTTGCAGGTATTCTGTGTCAAACAATGGACGAAAATATTTTTCTCTATCGGGAGATGCGAGAAACTCGTTTAGTTCTGTGATGGCGGCACGAGCTTGTGTTGCATTTAGGGTTTTCTCTGTTATTCCGCTTTCGATATGTGCAAAACGCTCACCAAGGTCTATATGGTCGCCATAGAAACCAAAATAACAGCGGGTGCGTTCTTCCAGTCGGATTATTTTATATTCCAATGCCAAGTCAAAAAGCTCACGCAGTCGATTGTTTTTTAGACGTTCGCGGTTGTTTTCATAGTCGGTTGTCCATAGCTGGTCATAGTTTGGCGAAGGCAGTTCTTTCCAGTTGCGCTCCGGGCATTCATATAGATGCAGACCAGCGATTTTGTTAAAGGATGTCTCGTACACAGCCTCATACTCGTTTAATTCTGTATAACAATATAGAGGAACTGCAATTTTTAGATTTAACATATAAAGGCGGTTGTTCATTTTGCTTGACTTCATGTTAGAAACACGACCTGATGTGTTTAGTTGGCGCACTACGCTTTTGATTTGCGGAGCATTATAGGGCACGGAAAGATATGCATACGGCGGGAAAACAATATGCAAGCCACTCGGCACATGATTTATAGGGAACATGACCTTAGCACTGTCATGCAGGTCATTGATTTTGACCGATACATATTCTTCCAGACCGATTTCGGCAGTTGCTGCCATCATATTGCAGTAGTAGTCAAGCGATTTGTGTACAACATTTTGGAATTGTTGCGTTATGAAATCATTGAGATTATCAACTATTTGTGTCCCGTTTGCGTCATGCCATTCGGGATTTGCAATCATGTCTTTTAAAAGTCGATTAAGCGATTGTTTGTAATCTAGTGTTTTTGTAGAGTCATCATCTTTTTCGAATGCATCACAAAATTCCTTTGTCCCTGACAAATCCTTTGCAAAGCTGTCATCAGAAAAAGCAGAGTTTTGTGCATTTTTAAATTTGTCGAATAATTCTTTAAATGAGTTAAGCACTTCACAGAGGGTATCTACGGTTTGTTCGTTTAACTCGTTTAACTTTGCCAGCACAGAGTCATATATATGGTCGATTGCGTCGTACATGAGATTTTTTCCACATGCACGGAGATAGCTTTCGTTTGCTTCTACGATATTAAGCGCGAGGCTTTTTTTGCCAAAACCAAAAATTGATTTTTTAAGTAGTTTGGCCATAACCGCTTGGCGACCTATGTCCATGGCGGCTATACTGTCGCGATGCTCACGTTTTTGTTGGATGTCGCGTTTGCGGATTGTGTCAATCTCGCGGTTTAGTGAAGCCTCATGCAGGTCAGAAAGTAGGCGCAATGTATAGTACGGACCACGCTCCAGGTCAGAAAAATTTTGATGTATTATATTGTTTTTGTCAGTGATTGCTTCGTTAAAGGCGGAGATGACTGCCTCTGCGGCATTGCTGTAATGGTCTTTCATTTTGTTTAGCTCATTTTTAACCGCATCTTCGATGATTTCCGGGCGTTGTTGCAATACTATATGGTCGTATTTTTTGAAATTACGCTGTTTTGGTTTGTCGGTAGAAAGAGTCCTTTCCAGAGTGGGCAAGTCTATTTTGAAGCTTTCAAGCGCGATTTTAGAATCCTCAATTGTGGGATTTTTTTCTGAAAGTGGCTCAAGCTCTGCAAACATTTTTGATGTGAGATAGTTTAACAAATATTCTATTGGCAAGGACGCACTGGATGCACCCACCGTGTTATAGATGTAGTTGACAGGTTGTTTTTGACTATGCGTCATCAAGAATGCAGCTTTGTTGTTTTCTATATTAGAAAGGTAGGAGCTTATTGTATAGCTTTGGCCATCGGTTACTTCTTCGCTTGCGATAAAGTTAATGATTGTCTCGGCTGCGACGTTCATACAATAGTTTTTTGCAGAAGGCACAAGCTTACCATGCTCATCCTTAGCACTTACGAGATGGCACAAGTCATATGGTGGCTCATTGGATTTAATTTCGAGGTCAGCAAATGTCTGTTCAAAAATATCACCGTTACGCTCTATATTCATTAGATAATCAAGCTCTTTTAATGCGGCAAACCCATTTGCTTTGATGTTGAGCGCGGCAGAGCCGTCTATCATACTGTCGGAGAGTGTAACATCGGGCAAAAACACCATGCCGATATTTTCTGTCTCAAAACCTTTTTGCTCCGCGATTTTGCGTACAATATATGGGACATCAATAAAAACACCGCTTCCTGTGCCACCTGCGCAGCCCGCTAAAATAAAAACGTATAGCAGGTCATTAGATTTCCTGTTAACGGTGAGTCGATTTATTTTTTCTGTAAGTAGACTGATTACACGATTGCTGTTTATGGTGAGCAACAAACGACCGGCTTGGCGGATGCCGCCCGCACCATGTTTCACCTGTTGTAGACGCAAATTCCCTGCAATCCAGCTCTGGGTAGAATTTTTAAACACGGTTTCGCGATTTTTGTAAATAGAAGTAAGGTTTGCATTATCTAACAGCAAAAATTCATCCTCAGAAAAGGATGTGCCCGCATAATTTAGATTTAGCATATTGTCATCCGAGTCAAGTGCCATATATTCAATCTGAGAAGGCTTGTCCAGTCTGCGCCCACTCGCCGATGTACCCAGTTTAAAATGTTTGTTTACCGCTTTTTTTACACGAATAAGAGCCTCTGCGCCTGTGCCGCCGAGGCCTAGTATTAATATAGGCTTGTCTATTGCATCTGTGCGTGTACCTTGGGTGGATATGCCGCCGCCGTATTCCGTATCCAGTGCTTGCAGTTCTGCTTTTGTTTCTGCCGAGAGTTTCATCAACTAACCCCTAATCTTCAAATGCTCTGTATGTCATTTCCAGTTTCGGCGATTCGCCCGGGAGAGAGAATATTAGTTGTTTCCCATCCTCCCATATGATTTTTTTCTTATAAATTGCGACTCCATCGCCGTCAGTGATATGACAGCTTTCGCCTTTTTTGGTGAGGTTAACCACAGGCATAGCACCTTGCATTCCGGGGGAAAGTTGTATGTCCCATATAGGGATGCCCGCCTGTACGATTTTGTCGGTTTTGTCGCCATCCAGACTTGTACTCAAAAACTCCATCAGTGACATTTGACCCGCAAAGGTATTAAGGTCGGGGGCTTCGAGTGATGTATAATTGCCGTCGCCGAGCATTGCGCGTAGTTCCATATGGCCTGTAAACAGACGGTTTTTTGTCTTGCGAAGAGTAATTGCACGCAGAATCAATGCGGCGAGCAAGAGTGCAAAGGCTATTCCGATTAAAATAAAAACCATTGAGTTGCCTGTCTCCACATCACGCGGCTCTTCCGTAACAATCGGTGCAGGCTCGGGTGTAGGCTGGGGAGTGGGTTCGGGTGTAGGGGCAGGGATTTCTTCCTGTACAGCTAAAACAGCCGGGTCAAAGGTGATAGGGAAAAACGTTGTGGTTTGTTCAAACCCGGGATGTGTCACACTAATATTGATGCGCATATCCTGTGCCAATGAAGAATCCATTTCGAAATCTAAAACAAATGCAGTGCCGGTGCTGTCCATCGGGAATGTGCCTATATGGTTTTGCTCCATATCATAGACATTCATCTCTGCCACGGATTCATTAAAAAGCGTAGCAAGCTGTGATGCAGGCAGTGGCGAAATAAACCCTGCCTGTACCATAATCGGCTGTGTGTGGTCAAAGAAAAGCCCACCATCACCATTTGGCTGTGTCACGGACATGGAGACGTTGACGTTGTAATTATAAATCAGATTAATCGTTATCCTATCCTCGGGCAAACCGCGGACGCTAAGAAGCCAATCGCCTACCATGGGTGCAAGCACCTTTATCATGGAGTATCGATTGGCGGCTGTGAGAGTATATGTCTCACCATCAAAGGGTACTTCACGCCCCGATGGGTCCAGCAGACGTACATTTGTAATAGGACGTGAAGAGAGCATAATAATATTAGCCTCTGCCACAAACGCGCTTGGTATAGGAATAATAACTTCTGAATATGCTTCGCCGTCGGCGATTATGGTTGCTACCTCTGTGATGGAAGAACGTATATGGCTCGCAAAAATTTCGTTAAAAATCTGTGGCAGTGCATCGGCTTCATCAGCGATGTAATAACGTGCAGAAGTCCGAGTTGCCACTTCGCGCAAAAACTCTTCGTTAAGAGAACCGTCATGATTAAGTCCGATGGTATAAAACGGTGTATCATCCCCTACTGCATCCACCGCCCACCATGCATCTCCATAAGAAACATCTATCGAGCGGTCTGTCATCCAGTTATCAGGCATGTCTATACGCCCATCGGTAAAAAGTAAAATCATGGGGCTGTTTTCTGACGGGTCATCGAGCAACATCTCTGCGGCGGTGCGCATTGCCAGCCCAATATCAGTCCACCCATGATACACAAAACCCGAAATGGTAGTGCGTATATTATCTCTGATAGAAGGGTCGCTGATAGGAGTGAGCGGCATTACGGTGTGCATATGGCCGGAAAATCCAATAATGCCAATTCGAGAACTCCGTGTCTCCATCATGTCCATAAAAAGCGAAGCGGCTTCGAGTGTAATGCGCTCGGGGTCTGCCGTACGCATAGAACCGCTTGTGTCAATGACCAATATAGCATCAATACCATCCGCCGGCGTTAATGCCAATGCAGGCACAACGGACATGAAAATAAGTACAATTGCAATAAAAAACAGTCGTGCAATACTTTGCGAACGACGATGTTTGAACATTTAACATCTATCCTTCCGATTTTTGCGACTACATTGTAATATGCAAGTCATTTTTAGTCAACTTTTTTATACACTCGAAGGTTTTTTGACTTATACTATGTTCAATTTTACATGCATCCTCACGTGCCTGTTCTTCATCTACGCCTATCGCCATCAAAATTTTAACTAAAACTGTGTGTCGCTCATGGATGCGTGTTGCTATTTCCGCGCCTTTTTCTGTTAGGATTATGCTTTTATCGTCCTCTATTATGATATATCCATTGTCACGGAATTTTTTCATCTTGATGCTAATGGTGGGTTTTGCAAATCCCATGTGGTTTGCTATATCTATAGAGCGCACTTTGCCATGTTTTTCGTGCAAAACGAGAATTGCTTCGAGATAATCCTCCGATGAGGCACGTATTTTCATGTTTTGTCACCTCCAGTGTGGCTGTGTTGTTATGTAAAACAAAACACCCCTCTTGCTCTAAACTAATGAGGGGTGTTTTACCTGCTAAGCCTTTGGATAGACAGAGACTTGTTTTCTATCTCTTCCTTTACGTTCAAAACGAACCACACCGTCTACTAAAGCGAAGAGATTATCGTTTGAGCCGCGGCCTACGTTGTTGCCGGGGTGGATTTTTGTGCCGTTTTGAGTGTAGAGGATGTTGCCGGCAAGGACAAACTGACCATCTGCACGTTTTGCACCAAGGCGTTTTGCGTTTGAGTCACGGCCGTTTTTTGTAGAGCCTACGCCTTTTTTGTGTGCAAAGAATGATAGATTTAGGGTTATCATTTTTTTATCTCCTTAATTTCTATTTCTGTTGAGTATTCTGCCTCGGCACTGGTGAGACCCAGAAACATTGCCTCCAGAAGAATATTAATACTTTCAGTTGCAGTGCTTGGATTTGTTAGGGAAAATGTGAGATAGCCTCCGTTTTCGTTGTAGTCACAAGCAAAGTTGTCACGAGTTAATTTTTCTATGCTGTTAACAGTGTTTAGTACAAGCATGGAAACGGCAGCACACACGATGGAGTCACCGTGATTTTCTACCGTAAAGCCGGTTATCTTCCCACTATCCCTTGTTATTTTGACATTAATCACTTTTCGTTGATTTTTTCAATCTTTACTCGTGTAAAGGGTTGGCGATGGCCTTTTTTCTTATGAAAGCCTTTTTTTGCTTTGTGCTTATAGATGATTACCTTCTTGGCTTTACCATCTCCCATTACTTCTGCAACTACACTTGCGCCTGCGATGTGCGGCTTTCCGATAACAGTTGTTTTGTCGTCAAACAGTCCCAAAACACGGTCAAATGTAAATTTGTCACCTGCGTTTGCTCCCAATAACTCTACGATGATTTCGTCACCTGCTTTAACCTTGTACTGCTTTCCGCCTGTTTCGATGATAGCGTACATGTTACACCTCCTTAAGATTTTTTGAGGTACACGCCAAGTTAGGTAGGTAGCTCCTTTTAAAGACCTAACACTGTGCGGTTACGACAACCGATAACTTAACACATAATTATTATATTGTAAATGTAATTTTTATTTGAGTTTCCCCATTTTTTTCAGACAACCCAAGGTAAAGAGAGTTGAAGTGAGGGTTTGGGTCTAATGAAGAAGTCGGAAATGCCAGAAAAAG
>WRGY01000125.1 GCA_009786925.1 Defluviitaleaceae bacterium
CATAAATTATAGTTATCCACATTTTTTCATGCCTGTTTGTCCTGTTTTTCTCCAAAAAAAGATGCCTCGCTTTTTTCCTTAACGAGACATCCCCTTTTTATGCGTGTATCAATCTTGGCGTACAAACGCCCTTTTTTTATCTTCTTTTATTACGTTTATTCCTGCGATTAATCCCTGCTATTCTTTCATTGGAAAGCTTTTGCCATGATTTGAATTTTTCTTCAAAGGAAGCGGCGGCGGCGGCTGTGATTACCGGAGGGGTATCGTCATAGTAGTATTCGCCGTCCTCTGTTTCTTCGCTGTCGCCATATAGATTAAATCGTTGAGGCACATCCTTCATGGAAAGTGAGATTTTGCCTGAGGCGGGGTCGTTGGTCACTACCCTTACATCTACCTCGTCGCCAATATTTAGTACATCCCCTACGCTTTGGATAAATCCGTTTGCGATTTGGGAAATGTGTACAAGCCCCGGCGCACTGTTTGGCAAGGAGACTATAGCACCAAACGGCTTGATTTTAAGTACCTTGCCTGTATAAATTTGACCTACTACTGCATTGTTATTTGTTTCTTCCATATGACCACCTCATTTTCCGACGATTACTATAACATATCTATGCCGCAATTGTCCAGAATAAGCGACCAAAGCTCCTCGCGATTTTGGCGTGTTTCACTGGAGAATGGGAGCGGAGGCTCTGCCGCGCCGAGTTTTTTGCGTATAATTGCTAAATGCTTTTGTAGCTGTGCGCGTGTGATTTTGTCGCTTTTTGTGGCGATGGCGGTGAAGGGTAGATTGTAATGCCTAAACCACTCATATAGCATAAGGTCATTTTCACCGGGCTCATGTCGGATGTCGAGCAACAAAAAAATTCGCTTTAGCTGTGGGCGATTTTTTAAGTATCCTTCGACCATGTCGCCCCATTTTGCGGACTCGCTCTTAGAAACACGGGCGTAACCATAACCGGGAAGGTCTACAAAATAGAGCTTTTTTTCTACATGGAAGAAGTTAATCGTGCGGGTTTTTCCGGGTTGGCGGCTGGTGCGTGCGAGCCTTTTTCTGCCAAGCATAGCGTTGATTAGCGATGACTTGCCTACATTAGACTTGCCCACAAAAGCGACCTCGGGCAGTCCGTCGGTCGGAAAGCCCGATGGGTTTACAGCAGTGATTGCTATATCTGTGTTGTTGATGATGATGCTCATACAAGGCGACCCCTGTGATAGATTTTTTTGCCTTTTTGCACGAGAATGTAGCCGTCCTTGAAGTCGGATTCTTTTATTATATGCTCGTGGCTATTGACTTTTTCGTCATTTATTTTCACACCGCCTTGCGCTATGAGGCGACGACCTTCTCCTCGTGAGGGGAGCAGGTTTAATTTTTCTAACAGAACGATGATGTTAATACCATCAGAGAGGTCTGCCCGGGTGATGTCTGTAGTTGGCATGTTTTCTAAGTCACCGCCGCCTGCAAACAAGGCTTTTGCCGCGGTTTGGGATTTTGTTGCTTCTTCTTCACCATGCACTATTTTTGTGATTTCGAAGGCAAGGATGTCTTTTGCACGGTTTAGCTCCGCGCCTTGCCATTTTGCCATTTCGTTTATTTCTTCTATAGAAAGGAATGTGAGGAGTTTTAGGTTGCGGATTACCGTACTGTCCTCGACGTTTCGCCAGTATTGGTAAAACTCATAGGGTGATGTTTTCTCTGCGTTTAGCCATAGCGCGCCTTTGGCGGTTTTGCCCATTTTTTGGCCGCTGCCTGTGGTTAACAGATTTAATGTGAGGCCATATGCCTGTACGCCTTCGGTTTTGCGCAAAAGCTCTACACCTGCAATGATATTGCTCCACTGGTCGCTCCCGCCAAGCTGTAAGCGACAACCATAGCGGCGGTACAGCTCCAAGAAGTCATAAGCTTGCATGAGCATATACGTAAACTCGAATGCGGTAAGTCCATCCTCCAGCCGCGATTTGTAGCATTCGGCAGAGAGCATTTTGTTGACAGAAAAATGGACACCGTAATCACGCATGAAGGATACCAAGGACAGGTCGAGAAGCCAGTCGTTTTCGTCCATGATGGCTTTGCCGTCATCGTATTTGATAAACCTTTCAAACTGCTTTTTGAATGCCGCTATGTTATGCGCGATTGTTTCCCTTGTCATCACTCCACGCATTTCTGTGCGGTCGCTGGGGTCGCCTATCATGCCTGTGCCTGTCCCCATGAGTGTGATGAGTCTGTGTCCTGCCTTTTGCATATGCGCGTGCGCCATCAGTGTGAGCAAATGTCCTGCTGTCAGGCTGTCTGCCGTAGGGTCATAACCCATATAAAATGTGACCTGTTCCTTGCCCAAAAGCTCTCTAAGTTCTTCTTCGTGGGTGCATTGCGAAATAAATCCACGCTCCATTAACACATCGAATGCGTTAGTTGCCATTTGCCTCAACCTCTCTCATGGCCAAGATTGTTTCCTGCATCAATTCTTCCAATGTCCATCCAAGGTTTTCTGCCCCCTGCTTAATCACGTCGCGTGAGCATCCTGCGGCAAACTTTTTATCCTTAAATTTTTTCTTTACACTGGATACTTCCATATCACTCACACTTTTGCTGGGGCGCATGAGCGCGGTAGCTCCGATTAGCCCCGTCAGTTCGTCTGTAGCATACAGAATTTTTTCCATAATATGAGACGGCTCATATGGGCTTTTTGTCATCCCCCATCCATGGCTGAGAGCCGAAGCGATAATGTCGTCAGGCACACCCTCTGACTTTAAAATTTCAATCCCTTTAACACAATGCTCCTCGTGATACTGCTCAAAATCCGTATCATGCAACATTCCCACCACGCGCCAATACTCTTCTCGCGTTGGGTCATGTGTTTTAGCAAAATACCCAAGTACACCAGACACCGTTTGACCATGTTGCAACAAAAACGGCTCCTTGTTGTATTTTTTCAAAATCTCTTCGGCTTTAGATAAAGTCATACTTATGCCTCCTAAATAATAAAAGCCTTCACCGCCGGCGAAAGCTTTACGTCTTTTGTCAAGCTTAGTCCGCTCGACGCTTCTTGCAGGGGTCTGGGAGAAGAAGGATTTGAACCTTCGAAAGCATAGCTAACAGATTTACAGTCTGCCCCCTTTGGCCACTCGGGAATTCTCCCTAACGGCAAGAATTTTACCACAGTAAACATGCTAATGCAAGGTTTTTTTATTGTCCAACACTCCCCGTAGATGTTTTGGCTTGAACCGCTACTCCCTTAACATATCCGCGATAATGTTTTCTGCGCATCTGTCTGAAAAATCCCAAGGTGGAAACATTTCGTAGGAGTGGCCTCCATATGCCCATGTGTAGATGATGTTGGAGGATGTCGAGGATGAAATGCGGAACACTTGCGTATCTGCGATGGTCAGTTCTGTTATCGTGCCGTCTCCGACAAGATGTTGCCATGGCTCTTCGTATTCATCGCGTAATGTTTCTATAAAAAAGCGCAGAGCATCAAAGGTTGATGAATGTATGCCGTGCTGATGAAAATCAACCGATACAGACGGAAAACCGGAGTTGTATCGGAATGTCGGCGGGTAGAAGTTATCCAGACCTGCGGAGGGTAGGCGAAAAGACCCTATATGAGCTACCGCATCTTCGAATGTAGAAAACCTTTCATTTAGCTCGCGTATAGTTACGACTCTTACGCGCTTTGGCTCATCGTACATTGTTGTGTCAAACCAGATTATGCCGACCTCTTCGCCATCGGCAGTATACAGACCACTGCCTTGCAACTCTAGGTGGTGCATACCTCTAAATCGAGGATGATAGTCCGACGTGACAATAAAAAATTCAAAAGGCTCTCCATCGCTTGTATATATAGATACTTCATCCAACATTTCTTTGATGATTGTGATTTTCTCCAAGTCAAAAGGCGAAGCAAGTACATTTCGGAAGTCATGGGGCATATATGGACTGCGACTCAAGTATACAGTGCGAGATTTCCATCCGCCTTCCATCCGCGAAAGATACTCCGGGCTGTTTGCGTCCACCACAACAAACTCTCTCCGTCCCCCTGTGTCGGCGCGGTTTATTATGTTAAATGCATACACGCCTGTAGAAAACACCACGCATATTAAGATAATAGCCGCCGCCCATTTGTAGGGAAGGCTGCGTGCTGTGGTTTTTTCTGCATGTATGCGTATATTGTCCAACATGCGATGGCTTGTTTCGGCAGTTGGCTCTATTTTATCCAGCGACTTTTTTATTTTTTCGTTCATTATTGGATTGCCTCCTTTAATATCTTTCTGGCCTCGTGTAAATGGTTGCGTATTGTAGAATTTGGCTTTTGCAAAATTTTTGCAATTTCTGTACTGTCATAACCTTCGTAATAATACAGGTAGACAACAGTCTTGTACTTTGTGGGGAGGTCTAACACCACGGCCAATGTGTCATCGTTTTCAAAATTTTCTGAAAGATGGTGGTTTTCTATATTCTCACGCTTTTGCCACCAGTGGCGCAGGATGTTTTTGCAGATATTTGTTGCCGTTCTTATCAGCCATGCTTTTTCATGTTCTTTTGATTCAAATTTTTTGCCGCTCGTGATTAATTTTACAAATGCCTCTTGTACACAGTCCTCCGTTTCTGCCGCGGTTTTCATGTAGGTATAGCAGATTTTGTATATAGTTTTGTGATTTTCTTCAAAGATTCTTTCGAGTTCATCCATCCGAGATGTCACCTCCCTATATATAATACAATCGGGAATGATAATGTGTCGGGAACATCGTGTCGATTGACACAGTAGATGTTTTGGTCATAACCGCTCAAACCCCCTTGCAAATTACATGATTGCAATCGGATACATCAATAATGCAACTCATGCAAAACCTATTGAAGCGACAAATTGTTTTGTATACTCTTGTATTACAATGGACGCACCTAAGGAGGTATGATTTAGGAGATGAAATTGACTGCTCGGAAAGATGAAACACTTGATGATGATTATATAGATATAAGGTATCGAGAGCTGACCTCGGTGATTCATCAAATACTTCAACTGTGTGATGATGAGGGCTCGGTTTTGTTATGCGAAAAAGACAGCACCACGTATAGGGTAGATACGGATGATGTGTATTACATCGAGTGGGTAGACAGAAAAAGCTGTGTATACACAAAGGATGATGTATATACCATGCCAATATCTCTAAGCCAGTTGGAAGAAGTCCTTGCAAGAAAGCATTTTGTCCGTATAAGCAGGGTGGCATTGATTAATATATACAAAATAAAATCTGTTTCTAACGGATTAAACTTTCGTTTGACTGCGGAAATGATAAATGGTGAAAAAATCGTCGTAAATCGTTACTACAGGAATGTATTGTTAGAATCCATACAGGAGTTGGCTGAGGAGGTGTCAAGATGATGAAGCGTCGTCCTTATGACAGATTGTTTGAGGGGAATATCTTGGTTTTGTACTGCGTAATTTTTACTGCAAACATAATATTTATAACGCTTTTATCAAGTGTCCGGGGTGTAGAATTTACGTTAAATATTAGGATTTTGGTGTGGATGTTTGTTTTTTTGAGCGCGCCGTTGTTGCCGCTGTGGGTATTCAAACGCTTGTGGCAGTCAGACCGTATCCCCGAAAACAGCTATATATTTTGGATAAGTATACCTGCGCATTATGTTATTTCGTCAGGGCTGACTTTAATTTTTGTTTTTATTCAAGGCATTTTTGAGCCGCTTCCCCGAATAGTTTATCTGTACTCGTTGATACAATATACGATTATGTACGCGATTGTAATCGTAAGTGCTGTCATAATTGATTTGATGCAAACTTCAAAGGTAAACAGAAATTTGCAAATAATACAAAAAAGCAAAAAGAGAGGTGCCTTAAAATGATTAAACTAAATGCTTTCCAATTAAAAATGGTGGCCATCATCGGTATGATTTCCAGCCATATGGTGATTGCTTGGTGGGGGATTATTCCCATGTGGCTTGCGTTCCCTATGTATGCTGCAGGGGGACTCACCTTCCCTATAATGGGATATTTTGTTGCCCAAGGTTATGCGTATACTTCTAATCTAAAAAAATATATATTGCGGGTGTTGATATTTGGTGTAGTTGCATTGCCATTCCATATTATTACGATTACATTGCCTATGAGTGGGTTTCCGCTGACGGTTTCGTATCCGTTTTTTAATATTATGTTTAATATTGTTGTGGGGCTTTTGGTGCTTAGGATGTATGAAAAAATCAAATCGCGTGTTCTGTTTTGGATATTGTTTGTGGTTGTGATTGCGCCGTTGTCGCTGGTTTTGCTGGAATGGTATTTTGTGGGCATTGTCATGGTTATGATGGCTCATCTGATAAAAAATGAGACCCTGCGCCGTGTTGTGCCGCCTTTGTTTGCAGCGGTATTCTTTGTAGGGATTGGATTTTCTCTTAATATGACGACTTCACCGGAAATAATGGACACTATAACGGATGCGGGATTTGACCTGCCTCGGTTGTTGGATACGTCGTTTATTCCTGTACAACAATCATTTCCCATCGGTATGGTAGTGGCCGCATTATTGCTAAAGAGCTACAATGGGGAGCGCGGCAGGAAATCCAAGTGGATATTCTACATCGTTTATCCTGTGCACTTTATTGTATTGGCGATAGTTGGCTTTATGTTGGGTACTCTATAATTTTTGTAAATGGTTTTGTGATTTCGCTTGTTAAAATATTTTTTTTTTGCTATAGTGTGACATATTCTTAGAAAATGTCATTTTTAACTGCGCAGAGCATGTGCAGTGTTGAAAGAAGGGCTTTAGTATGAATCTTCTGATTGTCCCCAAGCCGCTGTTTACTGACCAAATGCATGTAGAGGGCTACTATATGGCGGCGCAGTATGGTAACGCTATTTTGGAGTCTACAAAGTCCAACCCCTTAGATAGGGCAATGGATTCTCCGTTTATTGATTTTATCAATGCGGTCGGGCTTAGTGCGCTTACGCAAAACAAGCCTGTTTTTGTACCCGTCACACAAATCCAGCTCTTTACAGACCTAAACCGTAACATAGTAGAATCTGCGGAAAAAATTGTTTTGTTGCTCGATGACAAAATAGCTTTGGATGAGGTCGTGCTGGAAAGATGCAAACATTTCCAAGACCTTGGGTTTAAGTTTGCTACTTATTTCAAGGGCAAAGTGGATGATATACTTCCGCTAAAGCAGTATTTGAGTTATGTATTTTTAAAGGTGCCGCTTACTCGCCTTGTAGAGTTTTCCGGCATAGTAAAGAAGGATTTTCCTGATGTCACCGTGGTTGCTACAGATATTAGCGAAAAGCCGATTTTTGACCAAATTGTAATGCATCGCGATACAAAGATTAAACTGTTTGACGGTGCGTTCTATAAGGTGCATATCCCTTCCAATGCCAAGCAAAACGCGCTTTCCCCACTAAAAACCAACTATCTCCAACTGCTTAATATAGTAAACCAGGATGACTTTGACTTCCAAGCATTTACACGTACTATCCGCCAGGATACTGCGCTCGCCATACAGTTTATGAAGCTCGTAAATACCGCAAGCAAAGCGCGTACCGAGGTTAAAAACCTAAACCAAGCGGCTGCGATGCTTGGCCAAAAAGAAATAAAAAAATGGGTATCCGCTGCGGTCAACAACGCACTCTGCGTAGACAGCCCGTCAGAAATAACACGTCTCTCGCTCATCCGCGCTAAGTTTTGTGAAAACCTTGCACGTCACTTTGAGCTGGCAATCGCGCAAGAAAATTTATTCCTTATGGGATTGTTTTCTGTGTTGGACGTGGTACTCGACATGCCCATCGAAGAAGCCTTCAAGATGGTGTTTGTTCCGCCACAAATTCATAGCGCGCTCGTTAGCCAAAGTGGCGAGTATTACAGCATATTATTCTTTGTGCAACAGTACGAGATGGGTCACTGGAAAGAAATTTCGCGTGTCGCGCTGGTACGCAACATCTCTATTGACCAAATCCACTTTGCGTATAAAGAGTCCCTGTTGTGGTACAGCGACTTGATTAATATAGACGTAGACCAAGCAGACTTATAATGAAGGAAGCAACATTCGTCTCAAAAAATGAAAACGAATGGAAAGCTCTGGATAGCTTTAATTCCCGCTTAAAAAAACAAGGCGGCATAAGGAAGCTGGCAGTCGAAGAAGTCCGCGAATTTGCGCGGCTGTTTCGACTTGCCGGCTTTCATCTTGCTTACGCAAAGACGCATTATCCTCATGGTACCACCGTGGGCTATCTAAATGGGCTGGTGGGTATGAGCCATAATTTTTTTTATGTACGTGAGCGTGGTACTTTTGCCGAAATACGAGACTATTTTGCATACATCCTGCCCCTTACACTGCGACAGACATATCGCTACTGGGTAGTAGCGGCGGCATGTTTTGCTTTTGGGCTTATGTTTGCGGCTTTTTATGTAGTTGGTGATACGGCTCGCCTTGGCGAAATCATGCCTGCGGGTATGGGTGATGCTTTTACTCCGGGAGAAACGCCTGTACTCGGTGAGGGGCTGGAGTATTGGGACGGCTCGCTTATGAGTGCATTTTTTATCACAAACAATACGACTGTGGCATTTAATGCCTTCGCGCTTGGTCTGCTCGGCGGCATAGGTTCGCTTTTTATTATGTTTTACAATGGACTGGTTGTCGGTGGTCTCTTTGGTTTTTTGTATAGCGAAGGGGCTGATATGCTGGTGGCGTATTCTCTCATATTGCCGCATGGGATTATTGAACTGATGGCGATTTTTCTTGCGGGTGGCTGTGGGCTTATGCTTTGTAAGGGGATTCTGTTGCCGGGGAAATATACGAGGCGGCACGCGCTGGTATTGCAAGCTCGGCGTGCGGCAAAAATCATACCCGCTGTGGTGATTATGTTGGTGGCAGCGGCATTTATTGAAGGATTTTTTACGCCGCTCAATATTGACCCGTGGTATAAAATTATATTTGCGGCTTTGACTGCTGTGGGGATGATTGCATATTTTTTAAAAGGAGCGCGGCTATAGTCTTTTTAGGCTCTTGCCTTTGAGGGATAGGCGATTCTCTCATGGTACATACCTTTTAACACGCGGAAAAAGGACTGCTCGATTATCGTCACATCTTTTATGCTAAGGTCACTCTCTGCCAACTGCCCGTCGTTTAGCTTTCCGCGGATGATAAAGCGGATGGTTTTTTCTACTTCGTCCACGGATTGGATTTTTGGAATCATACTGCGCACGGCGGCTTCTACAGAGTCGGCGAGCATTACACAGGCGGATTCTTTTGTTTGTGGGATTGTGTAGGGATAGCGGAAGTCTTTTTCGTCACATTCTACGTCTTTTTCGCGGGATTTCGAATAAAAATATTGCAGGAGTGTAGTGCCGTGATGCTCTCGGATGATGTCGCGGACAAACTGTGGGAGGCGATGCTCTGTTGCAAGAGTCAAGCCATAAGATACGTGTGACATGATGATTTGCGTGCTGTTTAGTGGGTCGAGATGGTCATGCGGGTTTTCGCCGTCGAGGTTTTCCACAAAGTAGTGAGGGAATTTTAGCTTACCTACATCATGGTAGTAGCCGCCTACTCGGGCGGCGTGAGCGTTAGCACCGATGTCGAGGGCGGCGGTTTCGGCAAGATTTGCTACGATTAGAGAATGGTGATACGTGCCCGGGGCCTCTATAGTCAGCCTCCTAAGGAGTAAATTTGTCGGATTTGTAAGGTCGAGCAGTTTGACGGGTGTCACTACTCCAAAGAAAGTTTCCCAGAGCGGCAGGCTTCCCATACATACAAACACGGTCAGTATGCCGGCGACGGCAGCAAAACCCGCTGTGATAAACATCTGCTGTACCACCTGCGGGTCATGCAGGGCATCGTTGCGTTCTGCGACGAGCATGACTGCAATGGCAAGCACAAACATGACGGCAGAGATGAGCAAACCTGTCCAAATAGATTTTCCGCGCTCTGTGGTATATCGCGAAAAAAGGCAGATTAGAATGCTCGATACGGAATAAAACATAAGATATGTCATATCTCCGTCCACAATAAAAAAGCAGATGAGAATCACCGCAAAAGTAAGTACGGTAGAGCATCTGCGGTCGATTAAAATTGCCACAAGCATAGGGAAAATCAAGATGGGTAGGAATGGGAAGGACAGATTGCCAAGTGTCCACACCAGCGATATAGTAAGGAGATAAAGTACAAGCAAAAGCATGGCCTCTCGGGAATTAGAAGTAATAGCGGGACGATAGAAATTCAAATACATAATACAAGCCAAGAATAACATCGCAACAAGGAAAAACACGCCAAGTACGGCATACAAATTATCCATCAATGACTCGGGTGCGAGCATGTCCAATGCTTGCAATGCGTCGTAGATTTCTTGGGTGATTATTTGGCGTTCGTCCACTATGATGTCGCCTTCGAGTATCATCACGACTTCGTAGTTGTTTATTGCTTCGAGAAAATTTTGGCGATTGGTCTCTTCGTCAGGTATTATATTGTTCATGAGAGAATGCAGGATAATATGCTCTGCCAGTTCTTCTGTTGCCCTGTCCAGGGAATAAGTGAGTAACGCTACGCGAACTTGGTTTTGTACCATTACATCAATAAAATGCTGCACCATATGCTGTGTCTGTACTATTTCGGCAGAAGAAATTATGGCTTCCCACATTTCGTAAAAATTTTCGTGTGACATATTGACGACCTGCTCCTGCTGTGTCTCCGAAAACAGGATGGTATGGTATTCGTCAAACAATAAAAAAGACTCGCCCAACCACTCGGGGCGTTCCGGCGCGGGCAGAGGGACAGGAATCGGCGGAATAGGATAGCCCATGCTGATTGCCACATCTCGCTCGGACTGCCACTGTGCCAAGGATTGTTCGTGGGCTTCGGTATGGGCGATTGTTTGCGCTTCCCATGCCTCGATTGCATACTCATGTGCATTGCGTTCTTCTCGATATGCTTCGCGTATGCCTTCCAGCTCGGAGCGGCGTATACCCAAATTATTTTCTACCCAAGTCCACTCGCTTGGGTCTACTGTAAATACCAATTGCAAATTTTCTGCAAAATCTTGTGCCATTTGTCTGTTGCGGTTTGTCTCCGCAATATTTTCTGTATCGCGTGGCGCACGTACTCGTATTTCTGACAATGAACCCACTGTCATCGTAAGTCCGGAATTAAAATATGCACCCGTAGCAATAGCCAAGCATGTAATAAAAAATGCCGCCATAACAAAACCTGCATTTAATAGATACTTTTTCATGTGTTGCTCCTTTACATGTTAGGGCGTGCCCCGTAATGCTTTGGCTCTACTTTTGTAATCATTTCGCGCAGCTTGTTTATCGTATGCGTTGATTATTTTTTGTACGAGTGGGTGGCGTACCACGTCTTTGCTTGTTAGATGACTGATGGCTATGCCTTCGATGTTGTCGAGGATTTTTGTGGCTTCTATGAGGCCTGAGTTTTTGCCGTCGGGCAGGTCAATTTGTGTAATATCGCCTGTTATTACTGCCTTGGAGTCTGCTCCCAGGCGCGTCAAGAACATCTTCATCTGTTCGGGTGTGGTATTTTGTGCCTCGTCGAGGACGATGAAGGAGTTGTCCAATGTGCGGCCGCGCATATATGCCAAGGGGGCAACCTCTATGAGTTGCCGCTCCACATTACGTTGGAAGGTTTCTGCTCCCATTATATCATGCAAAGCGTCGTATAGCGGGCGCAGATAGGGGTCTACTTTTTGCTGTAGGTCTCCCGGCAAAAATCCCAGCTTTTCTCCCGCTTCGATGGCGGGGCGTGTGAGAATAATGCGGTTTACCTGCCCTGCACGGAATGCCGTGATTGCCATAGCCATGGCGAGATAGGTTTTGCCTGTACCGGCAGGGCCTACCGAAAAGACTATTGTATTTTTTCTGATTTGGTCAATATATTTTTTTTGGCCAACTGTTTTTGGCTTTATGGGGCGACCTTGGATGGTGTTGCAGATGGTATCGTCGCTTATGCTTTCTATTTTGCCTTCTTCTTCAAGTGAGGCTATGGAGTAGTTTACCTGTTGCTCTGTTATAGTTTCGCCCTTTTTTGCCAAAGTTACAAGGTGGTGGAGGACTTTTTCTGCCTTTTTTGGGTTTGCAGAAGGGGTATTGCTCATTATGTGTACACCGTCATCGCGGGTGATGACTGTCACCGCAAAGGCTTGTTCAACTTTTTTTACATGCTCGTCCAACTTTCCGAACACATTATGGATGAGGGCGTTTGGGATTTCGACCAAAAAGATACCTCCTAGTGGATGGCGAATCAGTTCGCAGTTATTGGAATTTGGCGGTCTATGCGCTCATGGGTAGTGATGAGTGCGTTTACAAGAAGGGCTTCGGGTGTTTCTCTAAATCCTATTTGGCGGTCTATGACATCTATTGCAAAATCAAACTCGCGGATAATGCGACCGGTCACGAGTCGTTCGGCCAGTTCCATTGCCTCTTCGGTAGTACGAGTGCGTGGTGTCGGAGTAAATTCTGCATAATGTTCTGACACCAGCACAAAGGGCAAGGGGTAGTCGCCACCCGCGCCGATTTGTCTATGCGTTGTTATTCTATCATATGATTCAAAAGAATTTCCACCAAAAGGCAAATTTATACTCAATTCTGTCCCAAAAAGTAGATTAATCGAGTGGTCAACAGATGTACGACCCGTAAAAATTTTTACATCATATATAAACGGAACAGAAAATTCTAATGTGTGGTACCGCCGCGCCCATACTTCGGCATAGGCATGTACATAGACATTTGGGGTGCCTGGTGTGTCGGGTTCCAACTCCAAAATACCACTCACAAGCATTTCACCTTCGCGTACTACATCGTTTTGGCGTACCATCGGCGCACCGGCCGCTGTCACCATATTAGTGATGAGTCCTTCGGATGTGGCGACTACATGCACGGGTGTTTGGCGGTCAAAAATTTCCTTTGGCGGTATTGCTTCAGAAATCAGTATGCTTGTGCGAGTGCCGCGTGTATATACATCTGCCCAACTGATTTCCGGGAAATTATTTAAAATAGCGGATTGCAACTCACGGTCGCTGAGATTTAGCTTTAGCGCGCCTGTACGCAAGCCCTCTGTTTCGAGAAATGCAAGCAAGGCTTCTTGTGGGACATCTACGTTGCCGTCGATTTCTATGCGCCACACAAATGAGGCAAGTGCCATAAGCCCGAATATAAAAAAGAGAATACCCCCCATGAGTACTTTGCGCTTGCGATGTTTATGTAAGAAGAAGGGAATCCCGTTTTTTTGCACAATTTTTGTGCGGCATTTTGTTTTACGCGCACAGCCGCGCAGCATCCTAAACCCACGGATACTCACGTTAAGCTCCACGCCCGACTCTGTACGCACAACATCCCACAAATACACACCACGGAACGCCGCCATATTCAAAAAACGCTCAACCGAAAAGCCTGTTACGCATAGGCGTACATAGCCTTTTGTGTATTGCCATAGGTTTAAAATCATTATGTATTCCTTTCACACATACTTTATTCCCGAAATTATGCCCGATACCAGTACATTCTCCGTAGTCACTTGTCGTAACGTCAGCTTTTCTCCTTCGATTGTCATACTGCCTGCACGGGTGTTTACACGGATTTTTGTGTCGGTAAACTCTATTAAGTTTTTGTAGTTTTCTATGTTTACTTCGCCGCGTCCCGTTGCCATGATTAAGGGGAGGTCGAGGGCGACTTCTTGCGGAAGAGATAAAAAATTTGTTAGTTTTTGTTTTATGTCTATATTTACCACCCCCTATTGGTCTTTCAAAATTTTATGCAAAATATATTGTTATTAGAATCATTTTTGCACTGCGGCATCTATATATCTGTCCTGTAGAAAAGATTTGCACATTTTATATATTTTATATCTCGGTAAAGTTCTTTCCTTGCATCATCGAGAGTTTTAGCTTTGCGTGCGGCGAGCAGTACGCGGCCGCCGTTAGTTACAAACTTGCCCGCTTCGTTTTTGGCGGTGCCACAGTGGAAGATTAGAGAGCTTGCCTTATCCAGTCCATTTATTTCTATGCCTGTTTCATATTCGTCGGGATAGCCTTTTGATGCCAGAATCACGCCGAGTACGGCTTCTTCACTCCACTGCAAATCAGGGTCTCTACCGCCCAAGATGTCCGTGATTACGGTAAACAAATCGTTTTCTAACCTAGGCAAAACAACCTCTGTCTCGGGGTCGCCAAAGCGGGCATTAAATTCGATTACCTTAGCACCTGCCTTTGAGGCGATGAGACCCGCATATAGTATGCCTGTAAATGGGCGGCCTTCGGCTACCATTGCTTTTGCGGTAGGGATGAGGATTTCTTGCCGTGCCTGCTCCAGCATTTCGTCAGAAATCTGCGGCACGGGTGAGTACGCACCCATTCCGCCTGTATTAGGCCCTTTATCACCATCGAATGCACGTTTATGGTCTTTGGCAATCACCATTGGATATACGTCCTCACCATTAACAAATGCCATGTAAGAAAACTCCGTACCCGCCAAAAATTCCTCAATCACAACGGTACTGCCCGCCGCACCAAACCGCTTGTTTTGTAACATCTCGGCGAGAGCGGAGTATGCTTCTTCATGTGTTTCGGCAATTACAACGCCTTTCCCTGCCGCCAGTCCGTCTGCTTTTAGTACAAATGGTGGTCGCTTTATTTTGATATAATTTGCCGCCTCGGCAAAGCTTGTAAAAACCTCATATTCTGCCGTAGGAATCCTATGTTTTTTCATAAGTTCTTTTGCAAAACTCTTACTGCCTTCGATGATTGCGGCATTGGCTCGCGGCCCGAAAACTGCAAGACCTTCCTCTTCAAAAGAGTCAACAATACCCGCCACCAGAGGTGCCTCCGGCCCCACGAAGGTCAGTGCAATGTCATTTTCTTTTGCAAACGAAATAAGCGATGCATGGTCGGAGATTGCTATGTCAACAGATTCGCATTTTTCGGAATCTATCCCCGGATTGCCGGGTGCGATATAGATTTTTTCTACCGACTCAGATTGAGAAAATTTCCACGCAAGGGCATGTTCTCTCCCTCCGCTTCCTATGATTAAAACTTTATTCATGCTTTTCGCCTCACTTTTTTATAAATCAAATATCCGCCAAAGGAAGGAATTGCAAGTACAGACAGCGGTATTATCAAAGAAACAACAAGGATTGCAACCACTTCAAAGAGCATTGCACCAAAGTTGGCCGATGCCCTAAACGCATTCGCCAAACGTGTGCCAAAGCTGTCATCCGGTGGTGGAAGCGGTGCAGGTATATATATAATCTCTTCTACTTCTATGATGGTTAACCGTATGGTAGAAAATGAGGCGAGTTGGTCGATTTCTGTCATGCGGCGGCGGTATCTGTCCACAACGACCCGCAGGTCAGAAAGCTCACGCTCAAGAGTCAGTAAATCGCGCAAATCCGTGGCAGCATCCCGCATGGCTTCTACGCGGCGTTCTTCTTCTTCGCGGATATGGAGGCGGCTTTGCAGGTCGAGAAACATCATGGTGACATCCTCGCTTGCTGTCGTAAAATGCACGACGCTACCAAGCTCCGCGATTTCGCCGTTTACTTCATCAAAACGTGCTACAGGCGTGCGGATTACATAATCTCCGCTCCAAAAAATCTCTCCGTCGCGGGTGGTCATGCTTCTATGCGCTGAGCTTTCTACAAAACCTCCGCTCATCTCTACGATTCGCTCCACCCTAGATACCGTATCGCCGAAGTCTAATGTCTCTAATGCGATTTCAGAATTTCGGATTACGCGCCGCTCTACTGCGGTGGGAAGATGGATGTCGGGTGTCTCCCATGACGACTCGATATTTTCGGCAACTCCATAGGCTCCGCTCCATGCACTGTCGGCCAAAGGGATCGGAGCCTCCTCTACATGAAGGACATCGCCGCCGCCGGCCATTGGCGCGCCTCCCATTGCCGCACTTTCGTCACTGCCGCTTCCGCAAGCCACCAAAATGAATAATAAAATACTAATCGCCGTGATTTTTATCATTTTTGTCACCGCCTTTTGGTTTTCGGTTATATATCCTCAAAACGACCAATCCTATAACAAGCAACACAATCAGCGGGACACCTGCATACACAAGGGTCAACACCAACACCTGCAACACTGCAAGAGTCGCTCTCGCCGACATCAAAAACGCATTGCCGATTCTTTGGAATGTGCTTGTTTCTTCCGAGTACGGCTCATATCCTTGCTCATATGGCTCGTACTCGGGGATTGTTGTGATGGTGATATGAATGCGCGTTGTGCCGATTTCGGAATTGAGAAAATTGATGTTTCCGCGCAGTCTCTCTATTTCTGTGATGAGGCTTACCAATCTTCCTTCGATTATGCGGAAATCGGCCAGCGTTTCGGCTTGCAACAGTAGTTCGTTGAGATTGCGGTACTCTTCGTTACGTATCCGCAGTTCTGACTGCAATGCATGAAACTGTGCAAACTCGTTGCGTGTCGCAGAGCTCGTTGATGTCACCTGCCCCAGACCACGCAGGGCGGACAGAGCCGCGTTTAGCTCACGGTTGTTAATAAGTTGTTCAATCCTGCCCCTGCCCATGTGCAGGTCAAAGTCGCTTTGCAACGCAATCCCCGGCAAATTTAAAAATCGGGGGAGAGCCGTATCGAGACTTTCTACCGCAACTTCTATTCGATATGTGTTTATTAAAAAATCCTGTGGCGCGGCATACAGAGTCCGCGTACCGAAAAAAATAAAAAAAATAAGCAACAAGCATTTCTTAATCAATAAAAACACCTCCGCTTTAATGTTTAAAGTGGCGCACACCTGTAAAAATCATTGCGATATTGTGCTTATTGCAAGCTTCGATTGAGTCTGCATCTTTTACACTGCCGCCCGGCTGGATAATTACCTCAATCCCTGCGGCGGCGGCAAGCTCTACTGTGTCGGGCATAGGGAAGAATGCATCCGAGGCAAGAATTGCCCCCCTTGCGCGGTCGCCCGCGTCGGATATAGCGATTTTTGCCGCACCCACTCGGTTTGTTTGCCCCGGGCCTATGCCTACGGTCATATTGTCGCGAGCGAGTAGGATTCCGTTAGATTTTACGTATTTTACGCATGTCCATGCAAATTTTGCTGTTTTTAATTCGGCTTCGGTGGGTTTTCTGGCGGTAGGGAATGTTAGGCTTGCTGTATCAAAGTTTGCTGTGTCGGTTTGTTGTATAAGCAGACCGCCGTTTACATCAGAAATCGTCTGTGTTACGGAGGTTGTTTCCATAGAGGATTGCAACAGTCGCAGATTTTTCTTTTTTGTGAGAATGGCTAGTGCATCCTCAGAAAATGATGGTGCGATTATGATTTCTAAAAACACCTCGGAGAGTTTTTTTGCACAAGAAGCATCCACCTCACGGTTGAGTGCGATTATGCCTCCGAAGATGGAGACGGGGTCAGCTTCATATGCGCGGGAGTATGCCTCGGTGATGTCGTCGCCTATTCCTACGCCGCATGGGTTTTGATGTTTTACAGCTACGGCGGCCGGCATGTCAAATTCTTTTACCATGGAAAGGGTCATATCTGCGTCGGCTATATTATTGTAAGAAAGCTCCTTGCCATGGAGCTGTGTCGCGACGATGATAGAGCCGCCGACGGGGATTGGACTACTGTATAATGCCGCAGACTGATGCGGGTTTTCGCCATAGCGCATGGATTGTTTTATTTCGTATGTTAATGTCAGTTTTTCAGGATAGTTTTCTTTTGTAAAATATGCACTGATGAGTGCATCATAGGCGGCCGTGTGGCGGAAAGCCTTTGCCGCGAGGGATTTTTTTGTTTCGGTGGTGATACCGCCGTTTGCGATTTCTCCCAAAACATTATCATAGTCCGCAGGGTCTACGATGACTGTGACACTTTTATGGTTTTTTGCGGCAGAACGTATCATTGATGGGCCGCCGATGTCTATATTTTCTATGGCCTCTTCTTCGGTTACGTCGGGTTTTAATATTGTTTGTTTGAAGGGATATAGGTTTACTGCAACTATGTCTATGGGAGCGATTTTATGCTCGGTTATAGTCGCCATATGGGCGGGGTTTTCTCGGACAGCAAGCAAACCGCCGTGTATGGCAGGGTGCAGGGTTTTTACACGTCCGTCCATGATTTCAGGGAATCCCGTGACTTCTGATATATTTATTGCGCCAAGCTCTTTCAATAAATCGTATGTTCCTCCTGTGGATACGATTTCGTATCCGTGGGATATTAGATTTTTTGCAAAATCAAATACACCTGCCTTGTCTGAAACACTGATGAGTACCCGCTTTTTCATATCTTTAAGTCCTCCTGATTTTTACGAATTTAACGCCTTTTTTCGCAGATTGTTATGAATCGTCCAAACATCATCGCCGAAGTTGCTTATTACACAAACAAAAATGTCGTGAGTGTGGGAGGATTTGAAGCTGACACCGGGGTCACAGCCCTCAAAGTATGGGATTATGACTCCGCCGCTTTCATCTATCCAAAAACCGTAACCATACTCACCTGTGTCTACCTGTGGGATTGTCATCTGCTGTACTATATCTTTTTTAAGAATTTTGCCGCCCAACAGGTTGTTCCAAAATCGCTCGACATCATCCACTGTTGTAAATGCGCCACCCGCTCCTGTGCCTTTTGCGTCTATACTGTAGATATTTGTGTAGTGGCGTTTGAGTTTTTCGTCGTAGATATAGGCGTTTGCACAGTTTTTGGGTAAGCAGTCCAGCTCGTAGTAGCCTGTGCCTTTCATGCCGCAGGGTTTAAAAATCACTTCTTCGAGGTATTTGTCAAAATCCATGCCTGTTATTTTTTCGATGACAAGACCCAACACTACATAGCCTGTGTTGTTATATTTGAATCGCTCGCCGGGGGTATACATCATCGGCTTGTTTATATATAACGGTGTGAGGTCGGATGATTTTCGGATTTTATAGTTTGGAAAATCAACCCAAAGTCCGGCATACTCGTCCATGACAGTTTCGTCGAAATAATCAGGAATGCCCGAAGTGTGAGTAAGGAGCTGTCGAATGGTAATATGCGGAGAAATCAAATTTAGCTCAAAATCAAGCAAGTCCCCGATGTTATCATCAAAGGACAACTTTCCGTCGCAGATTAGCTTTAGCACTGCCGCCGCAACAAAAGTTTTGCCGGCAGAGGCTGTGCCAAAGCTTGTGTTTATCTTATTGGCGCGGCGGTTTTGCATGTCGGCGTAGCCATATGCCTTTTTAAACAGACTTTGCCCATCTTTACTGATGGACACTACGCCGTTAAAACCCTCTTCCACAATGTCGTCAAAGTTGTGCATCATTACACATCCTTACAGGCTATCACCAAAGTCCTGCCTGAATTTTTTGTATAGTTTTTCGGGCCAGTCACCAATGGGCTTCAACCTTCCGAAGAAGAAGCGCAACACGCGAGGTTCTTCCGTAAACTCCAGACCACCGATAAGTTGGCGATTTTCGTACAGCCATGTAAGGCGGTCGGCTACATATTTTACTTGTGATAGGGTAAATACACGTTTTGGGAATGCCAGTCGGAGCAGTTCCATGTGGGCGGGTGTTTCGCTCCCGTCGGGATTTCTCTGCTCTGACAATGTGCCGCGTTCCATGCCACGTACACCACTTGCCAGATAGAATGCGGCGGATAACGCACCTGCGGGATATTTTTCTTGTGGGATATGGCTGCAAAATTGTCCTGCATCTACGTGACAACCGAGGCCGCCCGGTGGAGTAACAACAGGTACGCCCTTGCTGATTAGCTCTTCGCAGAGTACTTTTACAAAAATGGGGGTCTGGCTGATGATGTCCATGTCAAAGGATTCTTGCAGACCGATTGCCATGGCTTCCATCTCACGCACACTCATACCGCCGTAGGTCAAAAAACCTTCGTACAGAGGTATCATCTCGCGCATTTGCAAGAACATCTCTTGGTCAGATGTAAGGATTCCTCCGCCGCGTGCGGCACCCAGCTTCCGTGCCGAAAAATAAATGATGTCCATGAGAGAGCCAATTTCTCGTGTGATTTCTCGGATGTCGGTGTCTGCAAATTCCTTCTCGCGGATTTTGATAAAGTATAGATTGTCGGAAAGAAGGCTCGCGTCATACACGAGTGTAATACCTTCTGCACGACATATCTTTGATACCTCGCGCATGTTTTGCATGGATACCGGTTGGCCTCCTACGAGGTTTGTGCCGGCTTCTATTCGTACAAAACAGATGTTTTTTTTGCCAATGCGGGCTATGGAGTTCTTTAGTTTTTCTATATCAAGATTGCCTTTGAAGGGAAGGCTGCTGTTTATTTCCAAACCTTCGTCGATGATGATTTCTTCTACTTTGCCGCCCAGTTGACAGATATGCGCCTTGGTTGTAGTAAAATGGTAGTTCATTATTGCGGTGGAGTCCGGTTTGACAAGCAGACGCGAAATAATATGCTCACAGGCGCGGCCTTGGTGCGCCGGCAAAAAATGCTCCATATTAAACATATCTTGCAATACGCCTTCGAGGCGATAGTATGTTTCACTGCCTGCATAGCTGTCATCGGCTTGCAACATAGAGGCGTATTGGTTTTCGCTCATCGCGTTTACGCCGCTGTCGGTCAACATATCAAGGAAGATGTCCTTGTTGCGGAGCAGGAATGTATTGTATCCCGCTTCTGATATAGCCTCTGCGCGTTCTTCTATCGGGCGGAGATACACGCGCTGCACCATACGTACCTTATGCATTTCTAATGGAATGTTTTCGCCTGAAAAAAATTTAACTTCTCTCATGTTTTGCTCCCTCTAGTTCAATGCGGCTATGATTTCGTCCTCGCCGACAGTGTTAAAATCCATTTTTTTGTATGACCATAATGCACGTCCCATTTTGTACTTGTCAAAAAGGGTGTTGGTGTCTTTTATATAGTTGGCGCGGGATGCTGTATCCGCCAGGCCGATACATCCATACTCGCCGCAGTACAGTTCTTTTCCATGTTTTTGAGAAAACTCAATGGCGGGAGCGAGGCATTTTTCCAGATAATCTATATCAAACACCGTGTCTTTTGTGAGTCTCGGAAACTGCATTTTTTCGAATATAGGTCGCAGTGTTTCGATTCCTTGTGCAGGTGCCGGGTAGGGCTGTGTGATTTTTGTATCGCGCAAAGGTGTCCAGCGAGCGCGTTGGTGGGTTACATACATCGGCTCATAGAAGTGGAAATTGTACAGCACATATGGATTGTCGTAGATTTCCAGAGTATGGAGTGTGCCCGCGGCGTTATAATGCGGCCCGCCGAGCAGTACATGCCGTGTTGGCGAAATCGCATGGATGGCCTCTATGCCCCTGCGAGCAATTTTGTTCCATGTATCGCCATGTGCGTCTACAACCTCGTTTAATAGGTCAAAGATAAGGTTGTCGCCTTCACTCGCGTAGCGGCACGTGAGTTTTTCCCACAGCTCTACAAAGTGAGCCTGTGCATTTTTGTCAGAAAAAAATGTACTTGCATCATGCTGATTGAAGGAATAGCCCGGAGCCTTATGCATGTCAAGGACAAGGTTTAGCCCTGCCGCCTTGCACCACTGTAGGGCATTGTCTATTGGGGTCATGTCATCTTCTAAAACAGGATAATCCACAGGCAGACGGATATGGTCGAGTCCCCACGATGCAATTTCTTTTATATCAGGCTCTGTTATAAACTCTGCTATATGCACCTTTTCATACGTAGACTGCGAAATCCAACCGCCGAGATTTATTCCATTGCGGTATTTTTCAAAAATAATCCCCATAAAACTCCTCCATTATGTATTAATATGCTTCCAGTTTATGAGATTGTCGCCATTATGTCAATAAAATCATGAGGTGCAAACCGTCAGAAAGACTACACTGATAACATGAAAATATGGTAAAATAAGGGGGCGGCGTATGCTTAATGAATGATAATGTTCGCGTAGAAGAATGCCGCATTGGGTGAATTTTTTTGCATCTACGCGGAAAGTGTACGCTAGCAGATTTCCCTCTGGTGATGTTCTTGGATTGATAATCGTGCCTGCACGGAATCCAAATACGTTCATTGGTAGCATGGAAATAACCATGACCAATGCTAAAAGTAATGCTGCTTCTACATTATTAAGGAAATACGTCCACATTCCGATTGAAATTAAGAAGAAATATGTTAGGATGGTTATCGTATACTGTCGACGTTCGTAGGAGCGAGTTTTGTTCGAGTCCTCATGTTGTTACTCATTTTTCTTGATTTTCAATACGTCCTACAACCTGAAAATGTGGTGAAATAAAGGGGCGGCGTATGTTTATGAGCGGTTATGACCAAAACATCTAAACTTACAATGAAAGGGCGTGACATTATGCTTTTGTACCATGGTGGAGAGTAAATTCTCAATACCTTGTGATAGAGATGCAGGTATCGAGCGCGTATATAGCAAATCACTATGGCAAAAAAATTTTTAGATGGATAATAGATAACGAGTCATGGCTACACACGATGGGTACAAATCTTTTCATTAAATACATCACAGAAGAGTTTGGCGCGTTGACCGAGATAGCTAAAAATGCTAATATTCCAACATAAAAGAATGAAAATAGAGGGGGTGCGTCTGTGGCAAAACAGAGAGACACTATGTTCCGTCATCTATTCAAAATTCCCTCGCATTTTATCCCGCTTTTAGAAAAATGCAGGGGTGAAAATGTGAATCTGACAGAAAATCAAATTACACTCTTCGACTTGGACACAGATTACGCCATACGCCCTCGCAGGAATGACATCTCATTTCTTGTTGATGGCAAAATTGTTATCTTGGTAGAGCATCAATCTACAATAAATCCAAACATGGCACTGCGTCTCTTCCTATATTATAACGAGCTATTGCAACTATGGATAAAACAAAATAATATAAATCTATATGGCAACAAAAAAATAGAAAGCCTCCCCCTGCCTGAGTTTTATGTAGTCTATGATGGCAGGGAAAAGCTCAAGAACAACTATTCCACGCTCCGGATATGCCACAATAATATAGTAATCGATGTCAGTGTAAAAATAATCAATATCCACTATAATAGCCTGGAGGATACATCTCTCGGCAATCCACTGGCAGGATATGCGTATTTTCAAAAGGTATATGACGAAAATATAAAGCTCGGGTTATCAATGCAGGAGTCCTTTGAATTGGCAAGGCAAACATGTATAAAAAATGGGTATCTTACGGGGCATATCGAGAAGGAGGAGTTTATCATGTTTTACAAGGATTTTTTAAACTATGACAATCAGGTAAAGGCAGAAGTGTGGGAAGAAGCACTTGCAGAAGGCAAGGCAGAAGGTGTCTTTGAGATAATATCTAACATGCTAAAACGCAACAAGTCTGTCGATGATATTGCTGATTTTACCGGTCTCACGAGAGAGTATATAATGGAAGCACAGCAAAAAGCGGCAGCACAATCCTAAATTCCTAAAAAATCCAATCGGCTGTGGATTTCAGCCTGTTGGATTTTTTATTACATTCTTATAACAAGTAATAAATCCGGGATAAAAAAAAAGCGCAAACAAATACTACATACACAAACCGCAAGGAAAAAAGAAAACACAATATTACAACTTTGTTACAAACTCAAAAAAATGGTTGAAATTGCTATCCTTCACATGATACTATCCCTTGCGGCTTTTCGGAAAAGTCTCGTTTTTGTCTGCAAAAGCATAGTTTGGTTACAATTTGCTTACACTATGCTTCATGGCATTGACTGTATTTTTTCGAAGTGCTATATTACAATTCATTAGGCGGCAAAAAGGCCGTCACACTCAGAAAGGAGGTATCGGTTTTTGCGGGAAACGGCAAAGAAGAAAGCCAAAGTACCGTCGTTTCACCCACTGGGCTGTGGCCCTAATAAGCAAAACAAGCAAAACGGGCATAGCCCACAATGGCGCAAAGCTTCCGTGTAAACACGCGCCACACTACACGCGCGATAGGGAAGCGGCGCGAAGAAACGAAAAAATTATTTTTCAAAAACCGAAGGGAGAAATTATGAAAAAGAAAGTAGCATTACTTTTAGCATTGGTTATGGTTATGGCCATGTTACCAATGAACGTATTTGGTGCGGTAAGAGCAGGTACTGTTCTTAACCCACAACTTAGCCCACAATGGGGACTGCAATCATTCACATTCCGTATTGATGCAGCAGCATTCTCAAACCTTAGCCCTGGTGTTATCCAGTTCGCTATGCTTGACTTCCAACTTAGCGGTGGAGCCAGCTCCAACGCAGTAGGTTTTGCAAGCCGTGCGGCACTTAACATCAACTTCACCGCAGGCCCTGGTTTTAGAGTAAACAATGACGTTAGTCAAAACGCAGCGTTCTTGGCAAGCCTGAATGCAGCATCAACAGCAGGTAGCGGCAACCGCGAATTCTTTGACTACACTGAAACACTAGCTTATGAAAACTGGCTAGATGTAAATTCAGGACGCACACCACGTCACCTAAACGTACTTGGTCAATCTGACACAGGCGTATGGGGTGGACTCCTCGGCGGTAGCTACGATGCCGCAGCAGGAACAGTAACAGCTATCCCTGCCACCGGCGTAAGGTATAGCGCAACCAGACTTATGGTTGACTTGCTCGGTGGAGACCCTGCTCGTCTTAACAACACAGTAGAAGGTTTCATCGACGTGCAAATCGACAGCATCCGTCCTGATGCAGCAGATGCTACCATGGCAATCTACCTGCGTACAGGCGGTAACAACATCATGCACGTACCTGTACAACTTGCTAACGTGCCTCTGGTAGGCGACTGGGGCAATGGCGTAGTCATCAGCTCTAGAAGCGTAGTGCCAATGGCAGGTATTGCACAACTTTCAGGTATCAGAATCACAGAAGCTATCCCAGGTCGTCTTATGACCAACGATGCTACTGTAGCTGGTAACTTTGATGTTCGTCTTGTAGCTCCTCGCGGTTTTGTATGGGATACAGGTGCACTCGTGGGTATTGTTCCTCGTGCGCTCGAAGTAGAGCTAAACAGCGCGATAGGCACACCAAGTAATCCAACAATTTCACTTATTACCCTTCCCGGAAATGCTGCTAACCCACATCTCAACCCATCTACAGATAGAAGCGAACTATATCTCCGTATTAGTCATGCAGGTAGAGGTGGAAGCTTCGTAAACAGAACAACCACTGCAGAATTTACAATTACAGGTCTTACACTTATTCCTGTAAGAGGCGCAGCAAGTTCTGGTAATGTTGCAATCGACGCATTTATCGGTTCTGGTCCCGCAAATAGCAGCATGAGCCCACCAGCAGGATTTAATGCTGATCAAATGCGTGCCACAGACAATATCGTAGGAACAACAGGTAGCTGGGGTCGTGGATTCCTTATGCCACACCTTGTAACATCAACATCTGCTACGCCAATCCCAACATTCACAGACCACATGGGTTCTTTCTGGTCTGAGCATAACAGCGGCGGTAGCAACTGGAGAAACCTCGGTCTTGTAGTTGCATCACTCGATGCTACAAACGACATCGAAGTAGTAGGCCCTACAGCTCCTGCTAACGTAATCTCTGGTAGACTCACAAACGGCGAACTCACAAACTCTTTCTTCGGACCTGGCTTTGGTGTTCGTGGTAATGCATTCAGCAATATCAATATCGCAGGCAACCCACGTTGGCTGCATGGCAGTAGCCACACCATCAGACTCCAAGAAGTAACACCAGGTACACTCTTCCGCAACTTCGATACCTTCGAACTCCGTCCTGTACAAGAAGGCGTTCGTATCGTAGATGCAAGAGCACAAGCTGGTCGTGAAGGCGCAGTTGACACAAACTTCGCATGGAGAGGTTTTGAAAACGACGCAAGCTTCATCGGAGCTATCACAGATTTCACAGGTGAGAGCCTCATCTTTGCACCAAGAACAATCGACGCAGAATCTCAATCTCGTCTACGTCGTATGGACATCGGCCTCCTTCTTAGTATCGAAGCAGGATTCGAAGCAAAATATGGCGAAGCAGTAGAAATCGAAGTATTCCGCAACGGCGTTTCTATCGGTATAGCTCATGTTGCTAACGCATCTGACCTCATCCGTGTAGTACCCGGTCCAGAAACAGTAATCACACGTAACGCATTTGACGTACTCGCTCTCACACAAGTGTCTAGCTTCTCTATCGAAGAAACAGAAGCAGGTGCTTTCCGTAGCGGTGACACATTCCGCATTGGCCTACGCGCTATCCAAAATGGCCGTGAAGTAAATGCAGGAAACCTCACAGGTATGGGTACAATGGCTCTTACACTCGGCTTAGTTGAATTCAACGAAGCTGAAAGCGGCATAGTAGTAGAAGCAGTACGCGGACAAGACAACACCTTCCGTGTAGTAAGAGGCTCTTATGATGTACCTGGTGTAATTGAATTCCAAGATGTATATCTTGCAGGTCCTTCTGTACCAGGTCTCGAATGGCATGTAGTAGTTTTCGGTCCCGAAATCTCTGCAAACCATGAAGAAATCATTCTTCCTCCGGTAGCATCAGAACTCAACAATCCTGCTGCTCCAACTGGACAAGAAGCATCTCCAGTAGGCTACCGCTCTGTATGGGAACAACGCGCAATCTTCTACACCATGCCATTCCATGCGCAAGTTCTTGACGTACGTGGTACACCTGTAATCGGAAGCCCAGGCTATGCCGGTGGCGCAGCTGGTCCAGGTGGCACAGTAACAACATCCTTCACGCTCGCAACACGCGACATCGAAGGACATCCTGCACTTCACTTTGAGCGTATCGGCGCATTCAACGTTTCTATGTTTGGTGCTCGTATGTTTGCAGACTTCATTGGAGCAGCTATCGACTTTGAAGGCGCAGGCGTTGGCCAAACAGTTACCCTTACAGGCAACCACGCAGCAACAGGCGCAGCTGTAGAAGTAGTTCTTACAGTAGGTAGCAACATGGCTCGCGTAAACGGTAACAACGTAGACATCGCTTATGGCTCTAACCAACCTGCTCTCCAAAACCAAATCTCTCCTGTTAACGTAGGCGGAAGAGTATTTGTACCCGGTCGTTTCCTTGCAAATGCTTTCGGCGTTGCAATTGACTTCCAAGGCGCAGGCGACAACATGACAGTAATCCTCGGCTAGTATCTAGCCTTAAAGCAAGACAAAAAGCTCCGAGCCTCGGCTCGGAGCTTTTTTGTATTCGTCGTAGATGTTTTGGTCTGAACGCGATTCGGCCACTCTCTTCTAAACCGCTCATTTGCCCCATGTACAAATATTTGGTATAATATAACGAATTGATTACAAAAATTTTAAAAACAGGAGAGCATAAATGAGTGAAGTGAACACAAGAATAAAGGGTATAGATATAACCGACGAAATGCAAAAGTCATATCTCGACTATGCAATGAGTGTAATTGTAGCACGCGCTTTGCCTGACGTGAGGGATGGGCTAAAACCTGTCCATCGCCGTATTTTGTATGCCATGAGCGAGCTTAACCTTGCGCCAAATTCTGCATACAAAAAATCTGCTCGTATCGTGGGTGACACTATGGGTAAGTACCATCCTCATGGTGATTCTTCTATTTATGATGCTATGGTGCGTATGGCGCAGGAGTTTTCTATGCGGTATGTGCTGGTGGATGGACATGGTAACTTTGGCTCTATGGATGGTGATGCGGCGGCGGCACATAGGTATACTGAGGCACGACTTTCGCGGCTTTCTATGGAAATGCTTACGGATATTGAAAAAGAAACAGTAGACTTCGCGCCAAACTACGATGAGCAGTTTGATGAGCCTACGGTGTTGCCGGCGCGTTTTCCAAATTTGTTGGTAAATGGCTCTTCGGGTATTGCAGTTGGTATGTCTACAAATATACCGCCGCATAATTTGACTGACGTAATCACTGCCATACTTTATAGGATAAATCATATGCGTGAGGGTGTAGAGACCCCGCTAAAAGACCTGATTGATATAGTAAAAGCACCCGACTACCCTACAGGTGGGGCAATACTGGGCACCGCAAGTATCCGCGAAGCATATGAAACAGGACGTGGAAAAGTAATCTTGCGAGCTGATGCGACCATAGAGCCGTTGCCAGGTCAAAGCGGACGTGAACAAATCCGTGTGACAGCTATTCCGTATCAGGTAAATAAGGCCAATCTTGTCAAAAAGATGGCAGACCTTGTAAAAGACAAAAAAATAGACGGAATCACCGACATCCGCGATGAATCCAACCGAAACGGTGTCCGTATAGTAATAGAATTGCGCAAAGATGCAAACGCAAATGTAGTCCTTAATCAACTGTATAAGCTTTCTCCTTTGCAAGAGAGCCACGGCATAATCATGCTCGCTCTTGTAAAAAATGAGCCGAAAATTCTAAATCTCGGCGAAATGGTCGAGTATTATATCGAACACCAAAAAGAAGTAATAACCAGGCGTACGCGGTTTGACCTAGCTAAGGCAGAACGTCGCGCCCATATAGTTGAAGGGTTGTTAAAAGCACTCGACCATGTAGATGACATCATCGCACTCCTACGTTCTCATCAGGATGAGGCCGAAGTAACCCCAATTATGATGGAGCGATACGGTCTGTCAGAAATCCAAGTAAAAGCCATATTAGACCTGCGCTGGCGCACATTGTTAAAGCTTGCACGCGAAAAATTGGAGGACGAGTATCGTGACCTCCAAGCCCTAATCGCCGAGCTAAACAGAATCCTGTCCGATGAAAACTACCTTCTCCAAGTCCTGACAGATGAGTTGACCCGCATAAAAGATAAATATGGCGACTCGCGTCGTACAGCCATAGTCCATGATTATGGTGATATAAATATGGAGGATTTGATTGACGAAGCCCAGAGTGTAATCACGCTTTCTCAACTGGGCTATATCAAGCGTATACCTCTTGATGCATACCGTAGCCAAGGCAGAGGCGGCAGGGGTGTAATCGGAATGCAAACCCGCGAGGAGGACTGGGTCACAGACCTTTTTGTGGCTAATACGCACGATAATGTGTTGTTCTTTACTACACGCGGGCGGGCGTTTAGCTTGCGCGCCTTCGAAATCCCCGAGGCAGGCCGCCAGGCCAAGGGAATGCCCCTTGTTAACCTGCTCAACCTAGCAGGTGAAGAAAAAATAGCCGCCATGATTCCCGTAACCAAAAACGATTGGGAAGGATTCCTAATTATGGTGACACGCAAGGGTCTGGTTAAGCGTTCTTTGTTGGAGCTGTATTCGCGCATAAACAGGGCGGGTCTAAACGCCATCACATTTAAAGAGGATGATACCCTCATCGAGGTATTGCGCTCCGATGGCGACAGAGAACTCTTCCTTGCTACAAAAGAAGGTCGTGGCATCCGTTTCCATGAGTCACAGGCGCGTGCCGTAGGTCGTACAGCAATGGGTGTGCGCGGTATGAAGCTGCGCGAAAATGACGAAATCATAGGCTCAACAGTGGCTGATGGACAAGTCCTGCTCGTCGCCGCAAACGGATACGGCAAAGTAACTCCTGTGGAAGCCTTCCGAGGCCAAAACAGAGGCGGATTTGGCGTGATTATTTATAAAACAACAGAAAAAGCCGGCGACCTCGTAGGCATAGAGGCCGTACAAGAAAACGATGGGCTTATGTTAATCAACTCCGAAGGTGTAGTAATCCGCATACGCATAGCCGATATATCCGTACAAGGCCGCTACGCCTCGGGCGTAAAACTTATCAACATGGCAGACGAGAGTACGGTGGTGTCCATTGCAAAGATTCCGGATGATGATGACAATGGTGAAGAAGAGGATGTTAACCCCTAAGATTGTTTCTCATCAGTATCATGTCATGGAAGGCTTCCAGCCGTGTTTTTATGCCTGTTTCGCTTGTCTGGGTATCGAATGTAAGATATAGGATTGGGATTTTGCAATCGTGACTTATGTTTTGCAGTATTGACATTGCGTCTATTTCCGGCATACAGCCAAATGATTTTACATGGATGAGTCCATCATAATTGTGCCGCGCAAAACTTAGCGCGGCGTTTATTGTGTCTACGCCTGTCGCGCCTATATCGTATTTTACATAGTGCTGTACACGCTTTAACAGCTTTGGGACATCGTGGTGGAATACTGTGGTAGAGGCATTTAGGTTGCGGGTTACATAGATTTGCATCTGTGCCAGTTCTTTTTCTAAAAAATGATTGGCAAAGGGTTCCATCACTGTATAAAATTCGCCGATTATGCCTACTTTCAGCAGATTTTTTGGTAGATTTATTTTTACGCTTTTTATTTCTTTGTGATAATGGTGGTAGAGGCGTTTTAGCTCTTTTTTGTTGTTTACCTGAGAAGCGTCAGTCAGATAGGCTTTGTATAGGCGGTCGTATTCGCCCTTTGTCTCAAAGCCTATGTTTTTACGGATATGCTTTTCCAGCTCGTCCATCTGCTTTACCATGGTGTAGGTGGTGGGTAGGGTGTTTGCCAGAGTTTCGAGTGAAAGATTTTCGTTATATGTTTTAAAAACATCCCACACGGATTTTGGATTGCGAATGCGTAGCCCCGCAAGGTTGATAAAGTCGAAATCGTAGCCGAGGTCACGTAGGATTTGCTCGTGGAGTTCGCCATAATAACCGAGGCGGCATAGCCCACCAAACTGGATTAATGTATCTGCTCCTTGTTCCAAGGCTTCCAGATAGTTGCCGAGGTTGAATTTGAAAGGAGCGCACACAAAATCGGGGCTGTGCATCGCACCGAGTTCCATTGTCTTTTTTGTGATGGCCGGCGGTATGATTACCTCTGCATCAAATACTCGACTAAAAAAATATCGGAAGGGAACGTCGTAATTGCCCATTCTGGGAAAACTAATTTTCAACGGTGTATCCCCCCATCATATCTACAAAGCTCTCCAGTCGGGTTTCCATACCCGCTAATCCTTCTTGTTCGTCTACGAGTAGGCTTATGATAGGCTTATCTTTTATTTTTCGTATGATTACTTCGTTTACGAGGGAATCGGGGCCGCAAGGGAAGGCCGTGAGCAGGATGATTCCGTCAACTTGTTCTTTGTATAGCGAGATTGCGCCAAGGAGTTCTTGGTTATAGTTCCATTGCAGTGTTGGGCTGATTTCGCGGGCGCGTTGGACGGCGGTGTCGCGTTCGACGATTTCTGCGATGATGGGTGTCGCGCCATAGGAAATAAGACGCTCTATGATTGGGCGGCCGATGTATGGGTCGTTTATATTATACGAATGCGATACGATTAGAATTTTTGGGTGACTGCCGTGAGAAAGTAGCTTGTTTTGTTCTTCCAGTCGGCGTTCGTTCATCATTTTTTCGGCTTGTTTCGCCATAAAATATGCGCGCAATATACTAAAGCGGCGTTTTTTTAGCCTTCGCCCCATACTAAGGAAGGCCAAAAACTCGTTTTTGTTTTGCTTGTAGTCTATATTGTAGTCCAAAATGCTGATGTCTCGCGCACGGAAGGTGTTTTTTACTACATCATATGCCGACCAGAGTTTGCTGCATACGATTTGGTCGCGTGAGTATGTCGCTACACGCGGCACGAGGATGTAGTTGCATTTGCCAATCAACCACTCCACATGACCGAGATATATTTTTGACGAGAGACAACTCTCGTCTATAGAAAAAGTCGCTCCTGTTTTTATTATCTGTCGGTTTGTGTCGGGGCTGACAAGCACCGTACAACCCAGCTCCTCAAAGAATGTCTCCCAGAGCCAGCGATAGCGGTAGTATAAGAAAGCTTTTGGTATGCCGATTGTCATAGTTAATTTACTACTTACTCTGCTAATTGGTCTACGTTATCGACATCCAATAAAAGACAAAGCAATCTCTTGATGCAACTATGCTCAGGACTAGCAGCAAGTCTGCAATCGCCGCAATTTAGATTGTTGCATCCGCCACATTCTCCTGTTTTTAACGTATAGTCAGAAGCAATAACGGAGCATATGGGTATGTAACGTGCAATTTGAACTCCTTTAATAAGTGCTTTAAACACAGATGCATTCTTAAAATCTTGACTGTCGAAAACAACAGCAATATTTGCTCCTTGATTCATGCTACTGTGCTTATCTTTTATTTTATTAATCACATATCTGTTAAACCTAGAAGTTATTTCTACGAAATCGCCAGACTCATCGATTTGAGAAATAGCATTATACACTTCATATTCGGGGGTTGGTATGTTATAAACTTTAAAAATAGAGTCATCCACAGAGCATATTTCTCTCGCCTTATCAAGCTTTAACTCAATTTGCTCCTCATAAGATTGTTTGCCTAAAAAAACAATTAACCATGTATAAGGATTGAGTGTTAACTCTTCCGGTTGGTGGTATTCTCCATAGTTATTAAATATCATTTTGCTCACCTATAGAAAAATTATTTTGAATAGCACCAAATCTCCCCGCTAAGTATGCTTTTCCAAACTCGCGGTCTACCTTAGACTTGTTAACACTGGCAGGCAATTTTGCAATCCTAGAGTATCCGTCGTCATTTTTTTCAACAAAATAAACCTCATCTGTCCGCATATCCTGGTCGTTTAGGGCAACTAAATTATGCGCGGTAAAAATGAGTTGTGCTTTGTTTGCTTTTTGTTTTTGAAAACTTTTCACAATTTCTCGTAGTATTTTGGGATGAAGCTTTGTATCTAACTCATCTGCAATTACCAATCCGCCATGATTCAATGCGCGGAGAATAATACTACAAATACTTGCGATTTTTTGTGTCCCTGCCGATTCTTCAAATATCGAAATCTCACGCATCTGCTTTTTGGGGTCTTTTGGGGTATGAGCTTTATGTTTAACATAAAGCTCATACCCCTCCACTGTGGATTTGTCGGGTTTGGATACTATATCGACTATACACGGGTCAAACTTTTGCATAAACTTTAAATAACGTTTTCTGGCTTTGTCATTACGAGCGACTAAACGAGCTAATGATGAAATCCGGCTCCTCATATCTTCATCATCAAAAAACTGCGGAGGAGTTGTTTCCTCACACCAGTCATGGATTGATGAATACGGCTCTTCCCATGTTCTCCCCGCCAGTGGCAAAAAGAGCATACTTTTACTTTTTCCGATGGTCGCTTTTAATGCCGCAACAGCATCAGGAACATTTTCTCCAAAGTCTATACGATTGCCTACGCGCTTAAAAACGACGGTAAAATCATCGCCACTTTCCATTATCCGAGATTCCAACCATTCTTCAGCAATAACCTTATAATCCTTGTCGCTAAGGCTCCGCTCTTCTTCGCGTGAAATTTTATAGCCATATTTATATTCCTTGTATTCCGTTTCACCATTTTCATTTGGCAAACAAAAAATCATCTCGCATAACATCGGCTCGTCTGCTAAATTATCATCAAAAGCAAACACATCACCACGCAAATATATGTCACCGCGGCATATATTCCAAAACATACTGCTCAAAGCCTTTATGTAGTTACTTTTACCGCTTGCATTTGCACCGTAAATAGAAATAACAGGTAATACATTTATATTACCTCTTTCAATTGCAAACCTTTTTTCATCCACATTTGATGCAACTAACGAAATATTTGCATTTTTTGCAAATGAATAGCAATTTTCACAGCGAAAAGAAAGTAACATAGGATGTCTCCTCTTTCCATTACATAGCTCGTCCATATTATCACTCCAAAAGTTAAATTACAACACTATTCTCGCCTTATGCTATATTTTTTTATACTTGTGTCTAACGATGCCTCGTGTTTACAGGCTTTCTTCGCTTTTGACCAAAACATCTACTATTATTCCTCCCACCGTCCCCGCTATTCCATGCTTAAACACATGGTTGATTAGTGTTTGTTCACGTAGTGGTTGTTTATTGTCATCTATGTAAAAATTTATAAAGTAGTCGCCGGTCAGGCGTTCCATTGCTTGTTTTATATTTGTATCCGGCGAGATTTTTATTTTTTTTATTGGAAGGGTGCGGGCGCGGTTTATGTGATTTTTTCCGTCAATGGCCAGATGGAAAGCGGCCTCCAGCTCGGAAGGTAGGGTTTTGTGTTTTTTACGGATAAAAAAACCTGCAAGCAGTAGTGAAATATTAAACGGAAATAATATGGCCTGTACAATGCCAAACAAAATAAAAGTGTATGACACAACGATGCCAAGGCGAAGCATAAAACGGTTTGCACGCAAAATACCTATGCGATTGCCCAGGAATTGGTGCAAAATCCGTCCGCCGTCCATAGGGAGAGCGGGCAAGAGATTAAAAATGCCCAGTACCGCACTATAAAATGCTAAATCATCAAGAAAACCGACACCTACATATGAAATATGCGACACGGCAAAAGCCCATAATGCGATGGCGATGTTTGCGGCGGGTCCTGCAACAAACACGGCGTATCTTTCCCATGCGTTTAGGGTTTCCAGCCGTCGTGCCTTTGCCATCATTCCCAGTGGGAAAAAGCCGACCTTTTCTACCTTGGCACCCATAAATTTTATGACAAAGACATGCGCCCACTCATGAATCAAGAGTGAGGCGGCTACCATCAATATTGTGATTACAATTGTCATGGGCTGACCCTTGTGAGCGGGTCTACAAACTGACCGTTTTGGAAAATACCAAAATGCAGATGTGGGCCTGTTGATTGGCCGGTGTTTCCGGAATAGGCGATATTGTCCCCCTGCTCGACTGTATCACCGAGTGCGGCTACATGGCGGCTTAGGTGGCCGAAGAAGGATATATAGTTGTTTTCGTGAGCGAGACGCATAAAATTTCCGAATCCGGGGCAAAAACCTGCGGCGATTACTTCTCCCGCCTTTGGCGCGACCACAGCTGTGCCTGTGGCGACTGCAATGTCGATTCCGTCGTGGAACTCGCGGCGACCCGTCACAGGATTGTATCTGTGACCCGAAGGCGAAGAAATTCGACCGCTTACAGGGGTGAGCCATGTTTGTATGGTGGGGCTGTGATGTATCGGTGTGACAGCCTCCGTCAGTGGCGGAAGCGGCAAAATCGGGTCGATTTGTACAGGCTCTGCAACAGGCTCCTGCGGAGGCGGAAGCAGGATTTCCCAATCAGTATCTATGTCATTGCCAAAAAACTCCTCACTAAAAAGGAGTGCCTCATTTAATAGCTGCTGTGGGGTCTCCGCTCCTGTTAGCAGTTGTTGCAGATTTTCGCGTATTGTCGCGGCGGGAGCGAGATTTGTCATGCCTATGAGCAGTATACAAACGACCAAGACACCACATACTATACTCTGTACGACCAATGTTTCTGCGGCGGTCGGCTCTTCGTTTTCTTGTATCCTTGCCGAAGGTCTGCCATCCAAACGTGACGGCCTTACCCGCCTGTAATGTACCCTGTCCACATTTTACCCCCTCATTCAATACGCCTCTCGTTATTCTATTAATTACGAATAAAAAATATGCATATTTTTACAGTGTTCTGAGAATAGTAATATGGGAGGTTTTTGTATGAAAAAAATGGTTTTGTTATCAATATTGTTTACGGTTTTTGCACATTTGACAGCATACGCCCATGGTGATAATGTTGGCGAAACAATCGGTTATGTGATTGATATAGAGGGCGATGTAGTGCATTTTGTGGGTGAGCCTGTTACGCCGCGTGGATTTTCTAATGCGCGTGTGAGTATCGGAGGCGCACCTGTCTATGACCTGCGTACAGGATATAGGGTATCTGTGGACGACATAATGGTGGATGATGATATACGCATAGCCTATCATGTCCCACTGAGCCAAAGCGGAAAGCTTGAGCCATATCCTGCCGTAGTGGCATGGTTAAACTGGGACTGTGACACTGCCGCCGTTTTTACTGTAGTAGTGAGTGACAATATAAGCAGTAGCGAAGAGTCAACGGTTTTCCTGTGCGAAAACGAAAGATACCGCGTGGCCATCACACCCGACACCATAATCCAAGACCAATACAGCGGGCGACTGACCCCGGCAGATATACACCCGGGCATGGAATTTTTTGTGTGGGTGGATGTACTGACAGCAAGCACACCGGCCTTGGTGTATCCGCATAAGGTTGTGGTGGTGTATTAGGGCGTGTTAGCATGAAAATAAGCATAGTAATCCCTGCCTCGGGCGAAGGAAAACGCCTTGGCAGTGAAATACCGAAACAGTTTTTGCAACCGGGAGGTGAGCCTATTTTGCGGCGCACACTTTCGGTTTTTGATGCAATGGAAATAGTTGCCGAAATCGCCGTGGCCGTCCCAAATGGCTATGCCGAAGAAGTGCGTGGTTACAAAATCGCAAAACTTCTACATATAGTGGAAGGCAAGGCTACTCGTGCAGAAAGTGTATACGCCGCATTACGAGCATTGGACAAAAACGCCGACGCGGTATTGGTGCATGATGGCGTGCGCCCATTTGTGACCTCGGAAATAATAATGGCGGTGGCAGAAGCCGCAAAAGAATACGGTGCGGCGGTGGCCTGCGCACCCGTAACCGACACTGTAAAGGTAGCTGACGACAGCGGCAATATTATAAGCACCCCCGACCGCAGTACACTGTGGCAAGCCCAGACCCCCCAAGGTTTTACATATGAAATAATAACTCGTGCCTACGCCACTGCTGAGGCGGACGGTATATTGGCGACAGCCACAGATGACAGTGCGTTAGCAGAGCGATTGGGCATATCGGTAAAAATAGTGCCGTCATGTCCAAAAAACATAAAAATTACGACTGCAACAGACTTAGAACTCGCTAAAGTGATTTGGGGGAATTTATGAAAAAAGTGACAATATACACGGATGGTGCATGTAGCGGAAATCCCGGGCCGGGTGGCTATGGTGCGGTGCTGTTATATGGGAGTCATCGCAAGGAAATAAGCGGGGGCGAAGCTTTGACGACAAATAATCGCATGGAGATGATGGCTGTAATCAAGGCATTGGAAATGCTAAAGGAGCCATGCGAAGCAGAAGTATATTCCGACTCAAAATATGTAGTAGACGCGATTGAAAAGGGATGGGCAATCCGCTGGAAGCAAAACGGCTGGATGCGTAACAAAAAAGAGCAAGCATTAAATCCCGACCTGTGGGAAGAAATGCTTGCTCTGTTAGACAAGCACAGGGTGTCTTTACATTGGATAAAAGGTCATGCAGGCCATGCAGAAAACGAACGTTGTGATGAGCTTGCACGAGCGGTTGTTGATGATTTGTTAGGTGTTGCCACTGCCGATTAGTACGGTTTCTGTAGTGCAGTCTACGAGTATAATATCGTCTCCGATTTTTTGGATTTTATCCCATGGGATTTTGTATTCTTGGTCGCGGCCGAACACGCCCAGCACACGCCCCGGCCCGGGTACGATTAATGCAGTGATTGTTCCTTCGGTTATGTCAAGCTCTAAGTCGCTTACGAAGCCGTAGCGTGCGCCATCGCTTACGTTTACGATTTCCTTCTGGCGTAAGTCGTACATTCTCGCCATATATTTTCCCTTTCATTTAAAAAATTCTTGGTGTAATGAATAAGAAATCGATTACAAGGAATGCGGCCAAAGCCCATAGGTAATATGAAAAGTAGCGGAGTTTGCAAGCCTTTATGAGCCGTAGCAACAAGCGTATGGCGGCATAGCCCACCACTGCCGAAACAATCAATCCTATGATGATAGGTACTGCGCCGAGTGTTGCTATGGCTGTGCCGCCCGTGACTACATCTATGCCTTCGAGTAGGCTCGCTCCTGCTATGGCGATGAGTGCCAGCATAAAAGAAAATCTTGTCGCTGTTTCTCTGTTAAGCCCACGAGTTAGCCCGCCTGTGATTGTCATGCCACTGCGCGAAATCCCGGGCGGCAGGGCAAGAGCCTGCATAAGGCCAACAACCAAAGCATCGAGATATGTTATATCCTTGTCGTCCTTTGTGTTTTGTGTAAACTTATCTGCAACGATGAGCAAAACGCCTGTGACTGTAAAAGCAACTGCCAGCCATATCCCTGTACGCAAATTCGCGATAATAGAATCCCGCAAAACAAATCCCAAAATCGCTATAGGGAGCGACCCGACAATCAGCAGTCCCGTCATTCTGGAAAACGGATTTTTGACCAGCTTCCAAATTTCGGGCCAAAAGGCAACAAAAATCGCAACCAATGTACCAAGATGCACCACTATATCAAATGTAAACAGATATGATTCAGAAATATCCATATCTACGTTAAAACATCCAAAAATTCCATGCAACAGCACCAAATGGCCGGAAGAGCTTATTGGCAAAAACTCTGCAATCCCTTGTACAATCCCCAGTATGATTGCTTGAAAAATTGTCATTTGTGCCTCACTCCTATTTCTTCATGTTTATTCCAAAAATCCCGCCGAGTCCACCACCCGCTATACCCAACGCGAAAGTGGTAACGAGACGCATTCCCGCAGAAAACTCCGGAATAAGCACTGCCATAAATATTGCCATAAATATTACATAAATAAACCCTGCGAGCATCCCCCATGCCCATCCGCGGTTTTCTGCCGCTCGCGCCGCATCAAACCCTGCGACCATCACCGACAGCACCGTCGTGATTGCTACCACCATGGGCAAACTGCGCTCACTTACATTGGTGTAAGTAATCAATACCGCATAGCCCAAAAAAACAATCGCTGTGATTGCATACGCCATCAAAATGCCTATGCTTAGATGTTTAACCTGATTTGTAATTGCCATATTCGGAACTCCTTCAAAACGTCTGGTTTTACACTATACGCGAAGGGAGTCCGTTTTATGAGGGTGTTACCCAGCCAACGGGCAAATTATTTTTTAGCCGCCCCTGTACGAGCCGCGCCCATCCCAGAGGATGACCATCATGACATACCAAAATCCACGGTTTTTTTGCGTCATTACTATAGAATAATGATTCACCGCGCAAATACCGAAAAGCGTCCTCCTCACAGAGTTCTGCAATATATTTTGCTTGTTCCTTGCGTAAGCCCATGGCAAGGGCTTGGCTCGGCACAAAACGCCCCTTTGTACACTCTCCCAGATGCCAGCCGCTACGTGCTACTCGCAAGCCGCGCAAATCGAGTGAAAGTGGTTGCAAATACAAATTTATCCCATGCAAAACAAAATTGCCTTTTGGAAAATCCATGTCCAAAAACTCATCAACAAATGCAGAAAACTCCTTTGGCGGAGCGTTTAGTCCAAAAAAATCCGCGGCTCCTGTCTCCCCATCCTTTTTCTCCAGCAAGGCGATAAAATGTCCCTCGCCGTCGGCAAGATGAGGCCAGATTCTGGCGGTCTGCGGTAGCGGTTCAAGCCCCGACCGTACTCCAAGCGCGGCATGGTCGATTTGCACCACAAAAAAATCATCATGTCGCTCCAAAAATGCCTCAATAGTCCCCTCGTTTTCATCCGAGTTAAACGTACATGTAGAGTACACCAGTCGCCCGCCCGACTTTAGCATCTTTGCCGCATAATGCAAAATATCCTGCTGTACAGCTGCACAGGCAGATGGTTTGTTAGCCGTATACGCTTTCACTGCATCGGGGTCTCGTCTAAACATCCCCTCGCCCGAACATGGCGCGTCTACCAAAATCCTGTCAAAAAAACCCGCAAATCTTTCGGCGAGCTTTTTCGGCTGTTCTGTAGTTACGACTGCATTAGTCACTCCTGCGCGTTCCAGATTCTTTACAAGAGCGCGGCTACGGCTTGGGCTTGCATCATTGGAGACAAGCAAAAACGGCTTATGCCCCGCAATCTGGACAGATTTTCCGCCCGGTGCGGCACATAAATCCAAAACAATATGCCCCGCCTCCACCCCAAGCACCTCAGCGGGACACATGGCACTCGGCTCTTGGATGTAAAACAAGCCCGCGTGATATGCGACGGTTTTAGAGGGTCGTTCGTCATTATTATAAATAAATCCATGTTTGCACCAAGGGATAGGCACCCCTGTAATGGTGTTGGGTTTCAGTAGATTCTTGCGGATGCCGCGGAATGGTGAGTTGCCATGTGATTCAATAAAGGCGTTATACTCATCTGCGGGCAGGATTTTTTCTATATGGCTCAAAAATGACTCGGGCAGGGATGTCACCATGAGTTTTGGCTTTTCCAGTTTTCTATAGCGGCGGATAGGTCTTGTGTGCCTTCGTCACCATTTTCGCGGGAGCGGACAGCAACTTTGTTTTCTGCAATTTCGCTGTCACCCAGAACCAGCATTATGGGTATTTTTTGCAATTGGGCTTCTCGGATTTTTAAGCCCATTTTTTCATTACGCATATCTGCCTCAGCACGTAGATTTGCGGCAGTGAGTTTTGCGACCACTTCTGCGGCTGCGTCCTGATGACGTTCTGCAATGGGAATCACCATAAACTGTGTGGGTGCGAGCCAAAAAGGCATTGCACCTGCGGTTTTTTCTAACAGCAATGCCAAAGTACGCTCATAACAGCCGATAGACGAGCGGTGAATGATATATGGATGTTGTTTTGTGCTTTCTGCGTCTACATATACCATGCCAAAACGCTCCGCCAGTTGGAAGTCGATTTGGATAGTGATGAGTGTATCTTCTTTTCCGTGGACATTTTTTATTTGGATGTCCAGCTTCGGGCCGTAGAATGCGGCTTCGCCATCGGCTTCTACATAGGGAATCCCCGAGTTGTCAAGGATTTTTTTCATAAAGCTTTGGGTATGCTCCCATTCTTTTTCGTCGCCGATATATTTTTCCTTTGCTGTGGCATCCCATTTAGAAAAACGATAGGTGATGTCCTCGGCGAGGCCGATTTTTTCTAATAAAAACTGTGCAAGGTCTATACAGCCTTTAAACTCGGCTTCTACTTGGTCGGGCGTACAGGCGATATGACCCTCCGAAAGGGTAAACTGGCGCACGCGGATGAGTCCATGCATAGAGCCTGATGACTCGTTACGAAAAAGTGTAGCTGTCTCATTAAATCGCATGGGAAGGTCGCGGTAGCTACGTGTTTTTGCAAGATATACTTGGAACTGGAATGGGCATGTCATAGGGCGCAGGGCGAGCATTTCTTTGCTTTCGTCCATGGCTTCGTCAGGATTGCCGAGCAAAAACATATCATCGCGGTATTTGTCCCAGTGTCCCGATACCTTATAGAGGTCACGTTTTGCCATAAACGGCGTTTTTGTAAGAAGATAGCCACGGCGGGCTTCTTCGTCCTCCACAAAGCGTTGCAGGAGTTGCAAGACCTTGGCTCCCTTTGGCATGAGTATGGGCAGACCCTGGCCGATATAATCCACTGTGGTAAAATATTCTAACTCGCGACCTACCTTGTTATGGTCACGTTTTTTTGCTTCTTCCAGGCGTTCCAGATGTGCGTACAATTCATCTTTTGTGAAAAAAGCGGTGCCGTATATACGTGATAGCATTGCGCGTTTTTCGTCCCCTCGCCAATACGCACCCGCAGTAGAAAGCAGTTTAAATGCCTTTACGTCACGAGTACGCGGCATATGTGGCCCCGCGCATAGGTCTGTAAAATCTCCTTGCTTATAAAATGAAGCCTCTTCCGTCAAACCTTCGAGCAACTCACGCTTATATGGCTCGCCTTGCTTGTCCACAAAAGCCAATGCCTCATCGCGAGGCAAATTAAACTGCTCCAGAGTAAGCCCTTCCTTTACAATTTTTTTCATTTCCTTTTCAATTTTAGGCAAATCATCGGGCGTAAACGGTGTGGCCGTTTCAAAATCATAGTAAAATCCATCCTCAATGGACGGCCCTATAGCAAGCTTTACATCAGGAAACAACCGCTTTACCGCATGTGCCAACACATGTGCCGCTGTATGTCGCAGGGTGCTTGAATCTTTTTCGTGCATATTATTTTCCTCCGCTTCGTCTGCATTCAACACGCCCTGCTACTTAGGGCGAATACCCACATTCTATCACAAATAAAAAAACATGCCAAAAGAGCGTAGATGTTTTGGTCAAAACCGCTCAAGCCCTCATTATTGCTTGCATTCCATTTGCCATAAGATTACCTGCTAACGAGCCTGTTGCTTTTGGTGCTATGACCCCTGCCCAATTAAATGCCGAATTGGAAAAATGATGCCGCCCACATCCATATTGGGGCTTTCCATGCTATGTATTGTATAAAGCGCAAATAAGATATACAATAATGTTATAGGATGTATGCTGTGAGGGGTGTAAATAACGCTTCTAATACGTCGCTTTTATATCATTTATAATTTGGCCAAAAACTTGTTCTCGCTCTATGGAGGTATCATAAATTGTGAATCCATACTTAGGTAAATAATTTACCGAATATCGACTGAACGAAATATTCTCTTCAGCAACTTTTTTTAATTCATCATTATCAAAGCCGTATGTCCAATCATCTACCGTGTCGTATTTTCTCATGTCGGCTACGAGTTCATCCACTGTTTTATGGTTTTGCACTAATCCTACAAGAACAAAACGGTCTCTTAATTCGTCTATCCCATACATTTTTACGATAGGCAATATTTGCTCAAAATCAAAAGACCAACCCTCTATTACAAAATTGTTCCCAGATAATCCACCTTGAGTATACGGAAATAATCCCTGACCATCAGGAGCAGAAAACATACCAAGGAAGTGTCCAAGGAATGGAGCAATATTTTTCCTAGTTTCTTCTCCATTACCAATTCGAATATTTAATTGTGGATATGCTTCCCCAAAAGTAGCCACAAGTCTGTCGTTGTTAATTACGAAATAATTCAATTCTTCTTTTAATTTTCTGGCTAATGTTGATTTGCCCGCCCTTCCTGCTCCTGAAATTATTATATTTTTAATCGTCCACACCCACCTAATTTGAATGTTACGCATGTACCACACTCTTTGTGGTACATAACAGTGCGCCCTATCATTTTTCCAGATAGTGAAGCACATCGACTGCGCCTTGAATAATATCAGTTACTTGAAACAGTATTTCTTTTGGTAAAATATCACCTGTTTGATTATACCCTCTGTTTTGCAAGTCAACCGCACGAAGGTGTTCACACAAGATATAGCCTGTCGTTTTCGTGCCTTTAAGAGGTATGTCCATTGGTTTTTTCCGGTTTGTGTTGGTTATGGGGCAAATCCATATGAGATTGCTTGCTTTTCCAAAGTCCGCATTACTCACAACAAGCGCAGGACGGTATCCCGACTGTTCATGGCCTTTTACCGGGTCGAAGTTGGTTAGAATAATCTCGCCTTGTTTTGGTTTAATCATATTTTACAACCTCTGCGCCAACGGAAGGACTATTAAGCCATTCGTTATCTTCGGTGGTTATTTCGGCAGGCGTGCCGTCCCATTCCCCTTTTTCAAGTTTGTCAAAAAGAATTTCAGCGAGTGGTTTGCGTTTACGCACTTCTGTGACGGGCATGACAAGCAAAACGCCATTTTTCATTTCTATTTTTACATTTGATTTGTGTTTAATGTTAAATAGGTCTGTAAATTCTCTTGGGAGTCTAATTCCAAGACTTGAGCCCCACTTATTCACACTGGTTTCCCTTGCTTGCATCATGATTAAACACTCCTAACGTAGAATATTTGTATATACATATATTCTACGTCAATTCAACGAAATATGCAACTTTATTAATGAAACCTCACGGCAAAACCACTTCTTTTTAGATGAGCGTTATTTACACCCTTCATATCATAAGTTCTATAACAATACACTATGAGAGGCGTGGTTTCTATGTCAAAAGCAGTGGCGATACGCATTGATGACGAATTGAAGCGGCAAGCAGAACAAACACTTGAAGAAATCGGGTTAAACATGACAACCTATATTACCTCTAGCTTAAAGGCTCTCGTTCGAGAACAAAGTGTGCCTTTTGAGCTAACAACAAAACAACGTACAAACGAAAAATACCTAGAGTGGGAGGAAATTTAAGTGGGAAATACTGTTGGAAAAATTACGGAAGCCACTGCAAGACAATCGTAGAAGTCAAAGCCAGCCGAGAAAGAATCGCGCATATTCCTACGGACATAAAGGTTAATCCACAACATTTAGATGGACTGACCCAAGCGCAATTTATCAAAGCTTTTGGGGAATTGCAACACTTTGTCATTAACTGTTACAAGAGTATTGAATGTGACCCTATTTCTTGGGGTTATCCAGACCCTTACAAACAAAAAAGCGGAAATGGTGGTATTTCAATCGGCCCGCATGAAAAACGCTTAACTTGTTTTCTGTATGCTATCTCTGCCGCAGGGACGCTTGAAAATGATACGTTGATGGTGGATTACAAGATGTTTAATAACCATTTCAAGCGATGGGCGCACACGAAGCCTGAAACTATGCTTGCGGGACTTGCCAAACAAGGGCTTGTTATCGAAAATTCCGGCAAGAAATCAACACATTTTACTGTTAAATATCACGAAAATTCTCATGTGTTGCAAGCTATGCGCGCATATTTCACTGACAGACCTTGCCGCCGTTGTTACGGAGCGTGCAATCATATGGGAAGTTGTTATTGGGGAGGAGCAATAACGCCCGTAACAATTTTCTCATACCGTTTCATAGAAGACCCTGCCGAACAAAAGCATGATGTTGAATTTCTTGCATTTGTAAGCGGAATGTCGAAAGAATTGCAAGAAATCCAATACTATCTTTACAGCGAGTCCAAGCGGTATGGGTATAGGTTCGACCCATTCAAACCCGTGTGGTCCGGAGGGCTGTTATATGAGAAACGTGCGGTGGAATGGCCGAGAGTGGGTTATATAGGCGACGGCTGGCACGGCGATGACTATCGTATGTTTAGTTTCAGGTGTCATGTTAAGCTCAACAAAGTATTCAAAACACACCCAGAAAAAATAAATGAATTTGCAAAGCAAAGACCCGATACCCTTATCAACCCCGACCATATGTGCAACCAACACTGCGGTAAAACATTGAACAATATTTGCCATGCGCATCGTGTTTCCTATGAAATAGATGGCGTTACTTATCATAATTGCGGGGGTATCCGTATCCATAACCCGACACTTGATGATGTAAAATTGATAGTGGAGTTATATGTTTTGGAAAACAACCTAACTCCCATTTTTTGATTTGCGCGGCATTTATGAATACCTTGAGCGAAACAACATTTAAAGAAAGGGAGCTTATGCACCACAAAAAGGGTGCGTGCGCAAAATCCACATTTTTAACAGGAGGAAATACAAATGAAACGTTATAAAACAGCGGCAATTATTGTAATAATCCACGGAATGATTGAGTTGGGTGGATTTTTTTCTGTGTTGCCTATGTGGATATTTTGAATGGAACAGGCTGATTTTATTCCGTTTGAACCTCCGGCGGCAGATATTGTAATAGCGGGTGTTGTTTTAGGCGCGCTAAGAATAATCGGTGGTGTCGCACTTTTCAAAAATTTGATGTGGGGGTTAGCGTTTTCTGTTCTTTTATGCGCGAAGGCACTTTTCACGATGCTTACGATTTTGCCGTTCGGGATAATGGACGGCATCTTGGCGGGTACAGCATTGATTCTTGTATTAACTCAATTTTTTGGTAAAAAGAAAATTAGCGAATAGTATAAGTGCCGTCAGGGTTATTAGGGCGTGTTGCCACTACCTCCAACGCTCGACTTTTAATTCGGACTAATTTGCAATATTTCGCAGCAGGGGATATGGGTTTATCCAAAAATCACCACGTACAAATGTCACGCTGGGCGAAATCGCCAGATGCAAATGCACAGGAAAGCTCCGCCCGCCACGCCCGCCGCCGCTGTTTCCCATTTGGCCGATGGTTTGCCCTGCGGCTATGTCCTGCCCTGTAGCTATACCCGTTGCGATACTGTCGAGATGTGCGTATAGATACAGGGTGTCGTTTTTTGTTATTATTGTCACAAAATATCCGAGATTATTATCCCATCCTGCCTCGCGGACATGCCCATATGTCATGCTGGATACAGGTACACGGCCTCGTATATTTTCGCGGTCTATGATTGCTGTACCCATATGCATTCGTCGGCCTTGGAAATTATGCTCAACACCCCATGAGTCACCAAACATAATCGAAGGGTCGTACTCATACCACCCATCGGGGATGGGGAATACCTCGATTTCGCTAAAAAGATTTTCGTACATAGCAACAAAAGGAGCGATACTGCGGGTATTGTATCGTCGCAAAAGCCGCTTAAAGTCCGATATGTACAGTCTCTCAATGGCACTAAGGTCATAGGCTGTTAGCTTTTCGGGAAAAAAATCGTTTTCGGCATTAAATAATACAAAAAGCTCGGGAAAGGAAATGCTGTTGCGTTCTGCATACACTTGCAACATTCCTATAGCTCTGTGCGGCACACGGAATGCCGCTACTGTCTCTGCATCTACACGTAGCCTAATCCCCGGCCGCAAAAGGCTAAACGCACCGCCTATGATAATAAATAAAACTACAAGCACACATAGCTTAAAAAAATAATCCTTAATGCGTCGCTTAAAAATCCTCGGCAACGTTAACTTTTCCCTCATCCCAATCCTACGTTTTATGTCTCGGCTCCGCATATAAAATTCCACCCCTTATAAAATCTCTACAAAGAGTGTATTCACACCGCCGTTGCAAAATTCTATTGCTTGACTAGCCCCTTCGCTGACTATACAATGTCATAAAAACATAAAGGAGCGGACGCACATGAAAAATGTACCTGTGGTAAAACCCGGCATCGTGGCTGTTAGCCGAGACTGTTTCCCGATTACATTGTCGGAAAAACGCAGAGAAGCCGTAATGGATGCGGCAAAAAAGGCAAATCTTAAACTAACAGAAATTAAAACAACGGTGGAGAATGAGAGAGATGCGTTAAAGGCTTTGGACGAACTAAAACAAGCAGGTTGCAACACGCTTGTAGTATATCTGGGCAATTTCGGACCGGAAGGCCCTGAGTCCATGCTTGCACAAAAATTTGACGGCCCCGTTATGTTTGTTGCAGCCGCCGAAGAAACAGCCTCCGACCTTATCCAAGGCCGCGGCGATGCTTATTGCGGAATGCTTAACGCCTCATACAACCTCGGTTTGCGTGGCGTAAAAGCCTACATCCCCGAGTACCCGGTCGGTAAGACCTCTGAAGTAGCAGTGATGATTGCAGAATTTGTTCCTATAGCCGCCATTATACTAGGACTAAAAAAACTTAAAATATTTGGGTTTGGCCCTCGTCCCTTCGATTTTGTTGCATGTAACGCGCCGATTAAACCGCTCTATGACCTTGGCGTAGAAATACAAGAAAACTCGGAGCTTGACCTGTTTGCAAGCTTTAATGCCCTTGCAAATGACCCGCGCATAGAAAAGGTAGCAAAAGATATGGCGGACGAACTCGGCGGCGGCAACAAGCATCCGAGTCTGCTCAACAAGCTCGCACAGCTCGAAATCACATTGCTCGACTGGGCAGAAAAACATGCAGGTGCGTCAGAATATGTTGCCTTTGCAAACAAATGTTGGCCGGCATTCCAGACCCAGTTTGGTATGGTGCCTTGCTATGTTAACAGCCGCCTCACAGGCCGCGGGATTCCCGTTGCTTGCGAAACAGACATCTATGGCGCGCTTTCTGAGTACATCCTTACTTGCGCAACCAGCCTTCCGCCGACCCTCCTGGATATTAACAACACCGTACCCGACGACCTTTTCCTCGCGGGAGGAAGCAAATTCGACGGCTACAAGCCCACCGACGTATTTATGGGCTTCCACTGCGGAAACACACCGATTTCGCTTTTGAAAAATCCCGAAATGAAGCATCAGCTCATCATGCACCGCCTTCTCGAGCCGGACAGCGAGCCAAACATCTCTCGCGGCACCTTGGAAGGCGCATTAAAATCAGGCGACATCACACTCTTCCGCTTACAGTCTACCGCTGATTGCACACTGCGTTCATACATCGCCCAAGGCGAGACGATAGACGTAGACCCACAGACATTCGGCAGTGTAGGGGTTATTGCCATCCACGAAATGGCTCGTTTCTACCGCCATGTCCTCATCGCAAAACGTTATCCGCATCACGCCGCCATGGGCTACGGCCATATCGGCAAAACCCTCTTTGCGGCTCTAAAAATGCTCGGCATATGCGATGTAGCTTACAATCAACCCGTAGGGAGATTATACTGCGGAGAAAATCCTTTCTAAAACAGAGGTCGCCCGGGGTGCAGGCGTGTTGGAGTCAACACGCCTGCACCCCCCCATTTTCACATTTGGTGGTGATTTGCAAAGTGTTACAGATTAACGATTATTCTGGTCGCAGGGGTGTGTTGGTACAGTTTTTTTCAAGGATACATGCTTTGTTAAAGGAAAACGCCGAACGCAATCCTGTACTTGTACCGCCGGAGCATGTTATTACTTGGACACAGAAGATGAACGGTGTGTTGGTGGATGTTAACCGTCGTTTTTTTATTGCTATAGATGGCAACAACCTTGCAGGTATATTTTTTTACCGATATGACGGAGACAGGATTTTAATCGAGGATGTGCAGACCGCTTGGGCTTACAGGAATAACCCCAATGTAATCGAGGGTTTTTTAAAAAAGCTGGAATATGACCAAGGTACTAAGAGTGCGACATTTTATGCAAGTGAGCGAGTAAATCTCGATGCTGACAAGGAGCTTCTTGCCACAAAGGGATTTAAGGACACGCATGAAGGTGGTTTCGAAAAACTCGGGACATTGTCGCAGGCGGCGGGCGCGCTTAGGTTACGCTACAACAGAAGTGTTTAGCTTCGAAAACATAGTTGAGGTTTTGGGCAGGCATGATAATCACATAACTATCGTGGCTGTCTATTTGTCTTTTTCGGCAGTGGTAATTTTACTTAGAATATTTGCGCATTTGCATTTTCGCGGGGTGTTGCTTTCGTTTTGGCATGTCGCCGCTATTGATGATAAAAATGCAGTAAAAGAAATTAGGCATTCTGTTTTAAAAAAGGCTTGCACCGAGTATGTGCGTGTGGCCGAGCGAGCAGTTACGGCTGTGCCTACGACTCAGATTGTGGAGCGAGCTGTAGCCGGCATGGGTTTTTTTGGGTGGAAATACACGGGGTTATTGCCTTTTGTCGAGGCTATGGAGCTTGGGCTTTTGGGCATCGGATTTATACTGGCCGTGGTTTTTAGTGACGCGGCGGCGGTTTATGGATTGCTTGCTGTTATTGTTTTTACGGCTTGTCGCATTGCGGCGGCTTTTTTTAATGTGAGAGCGGCACGAGAGCAACTTTGTGATGAGATGGTGCTTTTTATCGAGCGTGAAGTGGGAAGATTTTTTGCCGCAGACACAGGAGGGGCGTTGCTTAGGCTAAAGAACGACTTGTCCGATGCTATAGCCCATCAAAGCAAAATGTTTAAAGCGACTATGGAGTCTATCTCGGAGAGTATGATTAATGCGGCATATTCTACCGAGCCTATCATGGCTAATCTAAACACGGGTGCGGAGCGGTTTTCGCAAGCCGCCACAAAAATACAGTCGGCATCCGACCTGCTTTCTTCTCATATGCAGGGTCACAGCAATGCCATGTCGGAGCAACATGCGGCTTTGGTGACAGCTATCAACTCCATAGCCACCCATGCGGGTTTTATAGAAAAAAATCAACAGGCACTGGATAGCTCTCTTGCTTCATACGAATCATCATTGCAAAGCCTGACCCAATCCATAGGCGACGGCCTCGGCGCGTTTATAAACCTCCATGCCCAGACGAGTGCGCAAGCCATAAACGATGCACTAAAGGCTAATATAGATAAGATGATGAGGTGGCAAAATGAGTGATAAATACGAACATCCCAAGCCCATACTCACCACAGACCTCATTGCCTTGGATATAGAAACAAAGGACAGCCACCGTGGCAAGTTTTTGCTCAAAAATACAGGTGGCGGGACATTAAAATGTACGATTTTTTCTCGGTGCAAGGGGCTTACGTTTTCGCCTGAAGAGTTTGAGTCTAACTCGCAGGAGGTTAGTTTTGTATTTAATGCACAGTCTGCGGGTTTGGGCATTGGTGAGACTGTATCGTCCCGATTTTTTATCATGTCCAACGGCGGAGAAAAAGAAATCCCTGTCACCGCAAAACTCATAAAAATGTCTATCGCAACATCCGATGGTCATGTCATCGCTAATATCTGGGATTTTTATGAATATTCACTTACTCATCCTTCGCAGGCGCGGCGACTTTTCATAGATAGCGAGTTTTACATGTTGCTCCTTGCGAGTGGCTACGAGTATATGGAGGTATATGAGTCACTCCACAAGGATGCAAATCGCGAGCGTGCCATGGATAATTTTTTCATATTGTCGGGTCTCAAAAGTAAAACGGAGATTTCGATTGTGGATGATAGCACATTAGAATTTTCGCAGGCTCCGGGTAATGCCACACCCATCACGGGTAGTTTTGAGGTGCAAAAGTCTGACTCAGGATTTGCAGAGTCACCGTTGACCTTGCGCACAGATGCTCCATGGCTAAAGCTGTCATCAGGCAAGCTGGGTACCGCTGATTTCGAAAACAACATCAGCACAGTAGGCTTTACGATAGACCCTGCTTTAATAGAAAACAATTTTGCAAGGGAGCAGATTTGTGTTGCAGACCGAGCCATAGAAATCGTATATCGCCGCCTCCCTCCGCTTATCCTAAAGCTAAATCGCGATACCTATCGCTATGCCGACCGTGGTACGATTGAAGTAATAAACAATACAGGTGCGACCATGCAGGTGGGTGTATTTTGTCCGGAAAACTATATCCGTTTTTCGGCGCGGTCGTTTCCTATAGGTGCGCGGGGCGAAATCCCATTCGAGGTAAAACTGTCGGCATTTATGAATGCGCAGATGCTTTTTAGAAAATTGCCGTATATGCAAACCAGTATAGAAATCAGTGCGACTGTTCCCGGAGAAATACACAAAAAAACACTGCCAATCACCATAGGCGAGTGGTGAAGGGAGGCATGGACTAATGGTCGATATTTTAAATCATATAACAAAGCTCGAAAGCCGCCACAAACACGATGCAGCAGGTACAATCGTACTCGCATTGCGCTGTTGGCAAGCCTATCGCTTTCTTGAACCGGAGCATGAGATGCGTATCCATTTGCAACGTGCAAATCACTCGGTGGTCGCCGCTCACAGACGAAATCTCGTGCATATGGAGCTATATACACTCGCTATTTTTATTGCAATAGAATCGGGTCATCATGATAGTGCAAACGAAATGCTGGACAAGGCGATGGCCTTCAAATCTTTTTTGAAATCATCAGAGCCGTTTTATTACGGCGTTTTGTGTTTCCTGTATGGGTATCTGGAGCTTAACCAGCGGCGTATCCGCTCCGCAAAAAAACATCGCCGCGCACTTACCGACCATATAAAATCGCTTGATGCACCTTCTCCGCATTACACAGTTATGCAGGGGCTTCTCCATCTGGCCGCGGGTGAGTATCCGGAGGCGTATAAATTTCTCACAGAGGCTTTGCTCTCCGATGTTAATAGTGTTTTCTTGTACGAGGGGCTGTATCGTTATTACAAAAATGCATCCAGTGGCTTTGAAGGCATGAGCATTTTGCCTGTACTGATATATGCCGCCACTCGCGGTGCAGAAATCGGCCTCGTCGCCGCAAAATATCCCGAAACCCTATCCGCCGCCATTGCCGCAGACCCCATTGCAGGCGAAAAGCTATATCAACTAAGCAAATATCCACCTATTTTGCAGGACATATGTAAACATCGCATAAAAAATAACGACATGAGCCGCGAGGCATATCATTACTACCGAGAAGCCGAAAAAAAACAGGTTTTTACTCGCGAGCTTTTTTACGCACTTATCCGAGCCGCATATGAAAACAATGTGCAAAAGCTAAACCACTATCCTATAAAAAAATTTCTTGCAAATTTGCCGCCTGACGGGATTACCGACCCTGAGTTCGCCGTATATGTATATCACTTTTTGTTGTCCGACCCCACTCTGTCCGACGTACTGCCCGAAGCACAGACAAAGATATTGCAGCTGGGTACGCGCTGTCTGGAAAACAATGTGCGTGGTCGCTATGCCAACAGCATATATCATTATCTGTGGAGCAGATTCCGCGCATTGGGTATTCAGGGTGCGCAGCTTGTACAGGCAGAAGAAATTTTAAGAGAAAATATCACTCTATACGAGTTGCATACCGAAGAAAACTCCGCCGTGCGTTTTGTATATGTCACCGAGTCAGAAAAACGTGGCATGGAGGTATACGAGCTGGCAAGCGCAACCTCCCCGCTTATCATCGAAGCAGTAGCAACAAACATTCACCTTACTTGCCTTGGTGCAGGTCAGCGCACTGTCATAGGTGAAGAGGTAACAATCCGACCCATGGTCGAAAACGCCTCTCACGAGCTGTATCTCCACTTTTTCCAAAAAGGCGACCGCCGTTTTAACCTTATCGCAAACCTTGCCAATTACTACCTCTCGCAAGATACCCCACCCGACGAGGCAACCCCTGTGTTCGAAGCAGTTTTGCAGGAAAAAAACATAAAAAAGCCGTACAAAATGCGTATCCTCATTGCATTGGGTGGTTTGCATTACAACGCTTTCAGCTTTGAGCAGGCTTTGGAGTGCTACTCCATGGTAGAAGAGGTCGAAATAAGCGACGAATATACAGAACAAGTGCTGGCTGTATATCTGCAAACCCGAGAATATGCTCGCGCCGCAAAACTAATCGCCACAAAGCATAAGAGTATCCCGAACGAGATTTTATTTGACGCGCTAAACACCCTAATCGTAAAAAATGAAAAAACAGCAACCACAGAGATAGCATACAACCTACTGATGGATAATTTTTATAGCGAAGAGCTTCTTGCATATGTATTGGAACATCACAATGCAAGCTACAGCGAGTGGGCAAATCTCTCTCGCTTGCTCGACGAAGAAAACCATCCTGCGCCGAGTCTGGATGTTCGCGTCTTGGAGTCTGCATTATATATGTCATCCTTTGACAAAAATGCACAAAAGGCTTTTGCGCGACTACACTTATCTGACCCTGAAAACAAACTAATCGCTGACTTTACAGAGCTTGCCACATTCGAGATGCTCGCAAACCATACCCGACCAAGCTACGATGTCATCAGCATTTTAGAAAAATTATTCTTGGAGTCAACAGAGCCATCCATTCTGCTTGCGTGTGGGCTTTCTACTATATACTTAGGTCACAACATTACCACATTCAAATCCGAAGAAATCATAAATCATGCCATAGCTGCACTGGAGAGCGAAGGCATACTCTTTCCCGTGTTTAAAGAGAGCAAGTCGTCTCCATTCATAAAAAAATTCCGCCCATTTATGTACAAAAGCTTGCCTAATAAGGATTGTCGATTATATTATCGCATAGACGATTCTTCGTCATACACATCAGTACCCATGCAGTATGTACGCTACGGTCTGTATGTTGCCGCCGTACCTATGTTTTACAATGAGACTTTCACTTATTACTTTAGCGAAGAAATGGCCTCGGGCAGTATCACCACTCGAGAAGAAAGTGTAAAAAACAACATACCCTTTTTACATGAGGACAGCGACCAATATTTTACAATAAACAATGCAATCATATACGAGCAGATGTTTAAACATGACCAAGTAGAAAAACTAATCTCCCGTCTCGTAAAAGACATACGACCTGTGAGGAGCCAACTGCTATGACAGAGATAAGAACGACACTCATGCAAATAATAGACAATTTACCAATACCATGCATCCTGCGCAACGAGGAATGCGTAATGGTGTATTCAAATAAAGCGGCGGAGAGCATGTTTTCTTCGGACGGCGAGTTTACAGGTGATTGCGAAGAATTTTCGCCCCCCTTCCAGCCTGACGGAAGCCCTTCTATGCGCAAATATCGCGTACTCATACGCCATATCCTCGACCAAGGCCAGCCCATCAAACTCGAATGGCTGTACTGCCGGAGAGACAAAGAGCTAATCCCGTCAGAAATTACACTTATGCGTGTAGAGCTTGGCGGTGAGCCTCACATCCTTGAGTTTTTGCAAGACCTGCGCGAGTCTCACCAGACTCGCATCGCCGAACGCGAAATAAGACAACGACTGCAAGTAATGATGGACTCATGCCCTGTGACCTGCGGCATAGTAGATATACATTTTAATGTGTTGGAAGTAAACAATGTAGTGATGAGCCTTTTTGGAATTTTAAATAAGCAGACATTCTTAAACCGTTTCTTCGAACTCTCTCCTGAGTATCAGCCCGATGGGCAGCTATCCCGCAGGAAGGCTTTGGATAAACTAAAACAGGCCTTCGAATCCGGTCGTATACATTATGAGTGGCTCCACCAAAGCATCTACGGTGAGCAAATCCCCTGCGAGGTCACGCTCGTGCGAGTAAAGTTAAACAACCAAAACATGGCCATAATCTATATTCACGACCTCCGAGAAATAAAAAAATCCATCGCAATGATGGAAAAAATGGAATCAATAGCCTATAGTGACGAACTTACGGGTCTTTTTAGCCGCCGATATTTTGTAGAAAAAGCAACCCCTGCTCTGGAGCGTGCAAAAGCTAACGATGAAACATTCCACCTAATCATGGCAGACCTCGACCATTTTAAGGCTGTAAACGATACCTACGGTCATCCCATCGGTGACGAAGTATTAAAAATCACTGCGAAACGCATGACAGGTGTAACACGCCAAGGTAGTATAATAGCTCGTTATGGCGGCGAAGAGTTTATAGTCCTGCTATCAAATATGACTCATGATGCTGCCCTAAAAACTGCCCAACGCATCCAAAAATCAATGGAAGAATCCGCAATCACAATAAAAGGCATGTCCCTAAACGTAACCGTATCACTCGGCCTTGCTTCCTTCTCGGACCCATCAGAATCCCTTGATGACATAATACACAAGGCCGATGTAGCCCTATACGGCGCGAAACGCACAGGACGCAACAAAGTCATGGAGTACGAAAACGCGAAGGATTTGACGTGGTAGAGTGATATTTACTCCGACGTATAATCGTCAAAATACCCACGCACAAGTATTACGGGTGTACCCTTGTCGCCGCTGCCGCCCATGAGGTCGCAGAGGCTACCTACGAGGTCGGCATATTTGCGAGGGGTTGTGCCTTCGCGGTAGGCGTTTGGGGTGGAGGCCTTTTGCTTTATTATGTTTGAGACAGCTTCTCGTTTTTGGTCGCCGCGTAGGTCGCCAAAGACGGAGTCAGCAACTAATTTTATTTTTATTTCTATGGGCTGTAGACCCAGTCTTGTAGTGTAACCCGGTGATACTACGGGGTCGGCAAGCTCCCAGATGCCGCAGGTGGGGTCTTTGAACGCGCCGTCACCGAATACCATTACTTCTGGTGCTACGCCTGTCTTTTTTTCCAAGCGGTTTTGCACTGCCAGCACAAAATCATTTGCTTTTGCAGGGAAGAGCTTTAATGTGTCGTCTGTAGAAAGGTTTGAGCCTAAGATACCGTATTGTGGGTTATAGCCGCTTCCATTTATGGGGGCGTTTAGGATGTCTGATAGGGTATATACTCTTTCTGCTCCTGCTTTTAGCAAGCGGTCTTTTGTGCGATTGCGGTTGTGGATTTCTGCTACAAGGACATTTTTAGTTAGCTTCAAAATGTCGCGAGGGTCGTTTGAAAAATAAATCTTTATGTTGTCGCTTACACTTTCGTAGAGTTGTACATAGTCTACCCCTGTAAAATTGTGATTGTATTTCCCTGCTACTGCCTCAAACTCGCTGGACATTACCATTCGGTTTTTCAGCTTGTCTGATACTTCGTCGAGTTTATCTATGTCCATTATGGGGTTGCCCACTTCGTCATGGGGATAACTTAGCAGTATGTGGACTTTTTCTGCACCTGCGGCTATGCCTTTCAGTATGTTAAGGAAGCGGTTGCGTGAAAGTATGGGATATACGAGTCCGATTTCTGCCCCGCCGTATTTTCTTTTTATATCAGTGGAGACATCAGAGACCTTTGCAAAGTTGCCTTCCGCCTTTGCGACGATGGCCTCAGTGACTGCCACTATGTCGTTTTCGTGCAAACTGCTGTTTTGCTGGGAGATTACGTCCAATATATGGTCAGATACTATACTCACAAGGTCGTCACCGGGGCTGATAATCGGTAATCTTACACCCATTGCTGTTGTTCCTGTTAAGCGCATATTTTTTTGCCCCTTTTGTTAGATTTTTTATTGCACAAAGTATAACACCATCGCTATATCTTGTGCAAATAATCGTATTATTGTACAATGACAAAGTATTGGAAAATGTCATATCGCTTTACATATGCGGCGACCCTCGGTCGTTATCTATGAAGGGAATGGTCGGTTTGACAAGCGAGTACGAAAAGCTTGATGCATTTATAAAAAACTTGCCAACAAAAAAGGGTGCGCTCATTGCCGTATTACATCATGCGCAAGATATATTCGGTTATTTGCCTGTAGAGGTGCAGGATTTTGTGGCACAAAAGCTGGAAATCCCCGCCGCAAAAGTATATGGTGTAGTTACGTTTTATTCATTTTTTTCACAACAAAAAAAAGGGCAGTTCCGCATAAATGTATGCATGGGGACTGCCTGTTTTGTAAAGGGGGCAGAAGGTATTTTGGAAGAGTTTAATGCACTGCTCGGCACAGAAACCAGTGTTGTTACTGATGACGGGCTTTTTTCTGTAGATGCTCTGCGCTGTATAGGTGCGTGCGGCCTTGCACCCGTTATCACTGTAAACGGAAAATACTATGGTAGGATTAAAAAAAGCGATGTAAAGGATATTATCGCCGAATACAAGGGTAAAATATAAGACGCGCAAAGTGTGCGTATTATGCCAAGGAGAAAAAAATGCATAAGATTTATATAGGTATGGCAACATGCGGTATCGCCGCAGGTGCGCAGGCCATCCACGATGTACTGGTTGCTGCAAATATGCAAAATACACAGATTATCCCCACAGGCTGTATAGGGATGTGCTATGCTGAGCCGCTTATAGAAATAAAAAAGCAAGGCGAAGGGTCAGTCTTTGTGAGTGGTTTGGATGCAAAAGAGGCTAAAAAATCCATCACCGACTATATCGAAAATGGTAATAAGGATAAAAACATACTGCCTAACAAAGGCTATGGGAAACAAGTCCGTATAGCCCTACGTAATTGCGGTATCATCAATCCCGAAAAAATAGAAGATTATATAGCAGAAGGCGGATACGAAGCACTCCGCAAAGCCCTGAACACACTGGGCCGTGAAGGCGTAATTGAGGAAATCAAAGCATCTAATCTGCGTGGTCGTGGTGGTGCCGGTTTTCCTACGGGTTTAAAATGGGAATTTGGCTACAAAAGCAATGAACATAAAAAATACATTATCTGCAATGCTGACGAAGGCGACCCCGGCGCGTTTATGGACAGGTCTATACTGGAAGGCGACCCACACTCTGTTCTCGAAGCAATGGCAATCGCGGGTTTTGCTGTAGGTGCTGATGAGGGTATTTTCTATATCCGTGCAGAGTATCCCTTGGCTGTCGAGCGTCTTTATACAGCAATTTCTCAAGCCGAAAAACTGGGTAACTTGGGCGAAGGTATAATGGGTACGGATTTTAACTTCAAGATAAGCATAAATCTCGGGGCGGGAGCGTTTGTATGCGGCGAAGAAACCGCACTACTCAACTCGCTCGAAGGCAAACGCGGAGAGCCGCGCCTTCGTCCCCCGTTCCCGGCTCAAAAAGGGCTTTGGGACAAACCAACGGTTAACAATAATGTAGAGACATACGCAAACATTCCTGCCATTATCACACGCGGTGCGGAGTGGTTCCGTTCCATTGGCATAGAAAAGTCCCCTGGCACAAAGGTGTTTGCCCTTGCAGGCAAAATAAATAACGTAGGCCTTGTAGAAGTCCCTATGGGTACCACCCTCCGTGAAATCGTATACGAACCGGAGCTTGGAGGAGGCCTGCCCGACGACAAGGCCTTCAAGGCTATACAGACGGGTGGTCCTTCGGGCGGGTGTATACCGGCTGTGCATATTGATATGGGTGTGGATTATGAGTCACTTGCGTCTATAGGCTCTATGATGGGTAGTGGTGGCATGATTGTCATGGACGAGGACGACTGTATGGTAAATATAGCTAAGTTTTACCTTGACTTTACAATGGAAGAATCCTGTGGCAAATGCACACCCTGCCGCATAGGCAACACCCGTCTGCACGAAATTCTTTCTAAAATAACCACAGGCAAGGGTTCACACGACGACATCAGTGAGCTGAAATCACTTGCAAGGGTGATTAAGGACACATCTTTATGCGGATTGGGAATGAGCGCGCCAAACCCTGTATTATCCACCCTAAACTTTTTTGGTGATGAGTATAACGCCCATGTAAACGATAAAAAATGCCCGTCCCTCACCTGCAAAGACCTCATAACCTTCAAAATAACAGATAAATGTATAGGTTGCGGGATTTGTTCGAAGGTATGCCCTGTAAACGCAATAACCGGTGAGCCAAAAAAAATTCATACAATCGAGCATGGCAAATGCATAAAATGCGGCGAATGTCTGCCAAAATGCCCGGAAAAAGTGCGGGCAATCATAAAGGAGTAAAATCGTGAAAATAATTATGCCTTATAAGACGATTGGTGTTATTGGTGGTGGGCAGCTTGGTCGGATGATGTGTTTAGCGGCAAAAGCAATGGGATACAACGTTGCAGTGCTTGACCCTACGCCAAACTGCCCCTGCGGCCAAGTAGCGGATATTGAAATCACCGCCGAATATAATGACCTAGAGGCAATCAAAAAGCTGGCCGCTGTTAGTGATGTAATTACTTATGAATTCGAAAACATAGATTATGAGGCTTTGTTGTGGTTAAAGGAAAATGCCTATTTGCCACAAGGCAGTGAGGTGCTAAAAATCACACGTCATCGTTTTTTGGAGAAATCAACAATCGCAGATATGGGAATACGAGTGGCAGATTTCCACCTGATAGAAAACGCCGATGACTTGCAAAAGTATATAACCTACCCAAGTGTCCTAAAGACCACAACGGGCGGCTATGACGGCAAGGGGCAAATCGTTATCCGTACAGAAGCAGATTTGTCTGCGGCAAAGGCACTCGTTGCTTCTCAGGAATGCATATTAGAAAAATTCGTGCCTTATGAAAGAGAAGTCTCCGTCATCGTTGCTCGCAGTACTACAGGCGAGGTAAAAACCTTCCCTGTTGCGGAAAACATACATGTTGACAATATATTGCATCAGAGCATTGTTCCTGCACGTATTTCATCCGCTGTAGAAAAGCAAGCAATTGAATACGCATTAAAAATAGCCGAGGGAATAAACTCCGTCGGCGTTCTTGGCATAGAAATGTTTGTCGTAGATGGTGGCATAGTCATAAACGAGCTTGCTCCGCGCCCGCATAACTCGGGGCATTACACTATGGATGCATGTGCCACAAGCCAGTTTGAGCAACATGTTCGGGCGATTTGTGGTTTACCGCTTGGTGACACCTCCTTGCATACACCCGTGGTAATGGTAAACATCCTCGGAGACCATATGGATAAACAAAATATGCATAACCTGTCTCCGTATCTCCCCCTCTTGGAAAACGGGAAAATCCATCTGTATGGTAAAGCCCAAGCCGTAGATAAGCGCAAAATGGGACATGTGAATGTTTTAGGCCAATGTGACGAAGCTTTGAAAATCATAAATGAGGCGAAGATATGGGTGTAATGACCTTCAAAACATATAAAGACATAAAAACATTTTATACGGCAGTCTATGACATCTTGCTCTGTGGTGAAGTGCAAAACCTCGTCCCGCTGGGAAACATAATCATCGGCAACGAAGGTAAGGATAAAACCGAATGGCGTGACAGTGCAAACTGGTTTATGGCCACGGTATCGGATGCAAATGGGATAAAACTCACGGCACTCATGACACCACCGTTTAATTTGACACTTTACATGACGGATAACATAGAAAACGAGGACGCGCTCGACAGCTTAGTCGACGGTCTGCTTTCTGAAAATATAACCATCCCCGGCATACTAGCAGAAAACTCTCTTGCGATTTTATTTGCCGAGAAATATGCCAAAGTATTCGGAAAGCCCTATCACACAAATATGAAAATGCGAATACATCAATTACAAAAGGTTAATCTACAACCTAATCCAACAAACAAAATACGCCTTCTTACAGAAAACGACATGGATTTTTTTCCATTTTGGGTGGAATGTATGAACTACGACTTCTTTGAAAAACCAATAAAAATAAACGACGATATTAAAAAATATTTGCATCTCATAAACCAAAAAAATTGCTATATCCTTGAGGATAACGGTATACCCGTGACCATTGCAAAAGCAAGTAGGCCAATGCAGACTGTATGTGGTGTGGCAGATGTCTATACGCCGCCGTATTTTCGCAGGAGGGGTTACGCCACCTCATGTGTAGCGCAGTTGAGTCAGCTTTTGCTGGATAAGGGATATGAAAAATGCGCACTCTACACGGATTTGTCAAATCCGATTTCTAACAGCATTTATAAAAAAGTCGGGTATACACCCGTTTGCGATACATTGGATATAAAATTTGAGGAGGAACAAAAGTGATTTCACCACAACAAATTGAGGAGCAAAAAATTTACACCCAAATGGGAATGACAGAGCAGGAATACGACAGGGCAAAGGTGATTATGGGACGACAGCCAAACTATACAGAGGTTGGACTGTTTTCTGCCATGTGGAGCGAGCATTGCTCTTACAAAAATTCTAAACCTGTATTGCGCAAGTTTCCGACAGAAGGCGAGCATGTCTTGCAAGGTCCGGGCGAAGGTGCGGGTGTTGTGGATATAGGAGATGGGCTTGCGGCAGTCTTTAAAATAGAATCACATAACCACCCATCGGCGGTAGAACCCTATGCGGGTGCTGCTACAGGTGTCGGTGGGATTTTGCGCGATGTGTTTAGCATGGGAGCCATACCGGTGGCCGCGCTTAACTCATTGCGCTTTGGTGAGATGGACAACGATAGGACAAAATTTCTTTTTAAGGAAGTTGTGCGTGGTATTGCTGACTATGGCAATGGCGTAAAAGTGCCTACCATCGGCGGCGAAGTTTGTTTCGACCCTTGCTATGCGGGCAACCCGCTTGTTAATGCAATGGTAGTGGGCATTGTCAAACATGGCGGTATAAAAAAAGGTGTTGCCAAAGGTGTGGGCAATCCGGTCCTATACGTAGGCGGAGCTACGGGGCGTGACGGTGTGCAGGGAGCCTCTTTTGCAAGCACGGAGCTTTCGGAAGAATCAAAAAAAATAAGCTCATCCGTACCCGAGGGTAATCCCGCTTTAGAAAAAAAGCTTATCGACTCATTCCTTGCAATAATGGACAATCGTAATCTGGTGGGTGTACAGGATATGGGTGCGGCGGGATTGATTTCGTCCTCTTGCGAAATGGCATCAAAGGGCGGCACGGGCATGGAGCTAAACCTAGACAATGTGCCACAGCGTGAAGAAAACATGACAGCCTATGAGATGATGCTGTCAGAATCCCAAGAGCGTATGCTCATGGTAGTAAAAGAAGGCACTGAACAAGAGTTTATCACCCATTTTGCAGGATATGGCTTGACCGCAGTAGTCATCGGCAAGGTGACAGATGACGGTCTTATGAAAATATATCACGAGGGTAAACTGGAGGCGGAGGTTAGGGCAGATGCGCTTGCAGAATCCGCGCCGGAATATAGAAAACCATCAAGAGAAGCGGCCTACTACAGTGAGCTAAAGGCTCGTGATGCAGAAATCAACGTCACAGACTTTAACCAAACCCTGTTAAACCTACTCGGTCAACCCACAATTGCAAGCAAACGATGGGTGTACAAGCAGTTTGATACGGACAAAAACACTGCCGTACCTGCGGGGTCTGACGCAGGGGTTGTTTTGGTGGAAGGCACAAACAAAGCACTCGCGGCCACCACCGATTGCAATGGGCGTTATGTATACCTTGACCCCCAAATCGGCGGAAAAATAGCCGTTGCAGAAGCCGCACGTAATATAGTGGCGAGTGGTGCAAGACCCCTCGCAGTTACAGACAATCTAAATTTTGGCTCACCCGAAAATCCCGAAATATTTTGGCAGTTGCAAAAAGCCGCAGACGGTATTTCGGAGGCGTGTCTGACATTTGGTACACCTGTCATCGGAGGCAATGTTTCTCTTTACAATGAGCATGGTGGCACGGCGATTTATCCTACGCCGGTGATTGGTATGGTCGGGCTTGTGGAGGATGTAAAGCATATTACGACACAGTATTTTAAAAACGCAGGGGATTTTATATATCTTCTTGGCGATACAAAGCCTGAGTTTGGTGGCAGTGAGCTGCAAAAACTCACTTATGACGAAATTTTTGGTGAGCCACCCTTGATTAACCTTCAAAAAGAACGTGACATACAGAGTCTCGTGCTTGCCGCTATTCAAAAGGGACTAATAGCGTCGGCACATGATATATCTGAAGGCGGTTTTGCTGTTGCAATAGCAGAATGCCTAATGCCGAGTGATAATGATTATTCGCTCGGGGCTGATGTTTTTGCCGATGTTTTCACCGCAGGAGAAAATGTTACGCCCACGGCATTCCTGTTTTCAGAAACACAGTCGCGTTTTATTGTCAGCGTTTCTCCAAAGGATAAAGATGTGTTCGAAGAGTTGGCAGGTGGGATTAGCCCCATAGGCAGTGTAACAAGCGACGGAAATCTCGATATAGAGCTAAACGAAGAAAAGGCTGTCAGTATTCCCGTTAAAATATTGCAAGATATTTGGGGAGGGGCAATAGAGTGTCTTCTATAAAGCATGAATGCGGACTTTTTGGCATTTGGAAAAATAAAGACGCGGCGTTGTTTACCTATTATGGCCTGCATAGCTTACAGCATCGTGGTCAAGATGCAGCAGGCATAGTTGTAAAAAATGGTGACAAGCTCACCCGCACACGAGGAACGGGTCTGCTTACCGAAGTGTTTAACAGAGATATGTTTAGTGATATGGTCGGGGATTCGGCCATTGGGCATGTGCTGTATGCCACAGGTAAGATGACAAGCAACACCAGTGTGCAACCCCTACTCTTCCATACACAGCGGACTAACTTGAGCCTTGCGGTTTGTCATAATGGGGCTTTTGTTAACTCTGCAAGTTTGCGTAACAAACTGGAAGATTTGGGTAGTATTTTTCATACTACATGTAATTCCGAAATCCTTGCGCATCTTACAAAGCGTGCGGGTCAGGATGGTTTTAATCAAAATCTAAAATATGCACTTGCACAGATGTATGGTGGATTTGCCTTTCTTTTGATGACGCAGTGGGGTATGTTTGCCGCACGCGACCCGCATGGTATCCGCCCGCTTGTCATCGGCAAGATAGGAGAATCATACATCATCGCGAGCGAGACTTGTGCATTAGAAAATGTAGGCGCGTCGTATGTACGTGATGTGGAACCCGGTGAAATGGTGATGGTGGACAACAATGGTTTGGCATCGGACTTTTTTACAGAGGAGCGAGGGCAACGTATCTGCGGCATGGAATATATCTACATTGCGCGCCCTGATTCTAATATCGAGGGAGTGAACGTGCATACGTCACGCAAAAACGCGGGACGTATACTTGCGGCAGAGTCACCCACCCATGCAGATGTAGTAATCGCATCACCTGATACGGGGATTTCTGCGGCGATTGGCTATGCTGAGGCAATGGGGATTCCATATGAGATTGGACTAATCAAAAATAGATATATAGGTCGTACATTTATTGCGCCTGCACAAAATCTACGTGAGCAGGGTGTTAAAATGAAACTCTCCGCCGTGCGTTCTATAGTGGAGGGCAAGTCCGTTGTGCTTGTGGATGACTCCATTGTGCGCGGTACCACCATGCGTCATGTCGTTGAGTTGTTAAAAGACACGGGCGCGAGGGAAGTACACATGAAAATCGCATCGCCGTTATACAAATATCCATGTTACTACGGCATAGACACACCTTCACCAAAGGAGCTGGTTGCACATAAGCGTACGGTGGAAGAAATCACGGAGTTGCTCCGTGTAGACTCATTGACATTCATCAGTGCTACAGGGCTTTCCAAGGCCGTAGGGCGTGGGCTTTGTTTGGCTTGCTTTAATGGTGATTACCCCACACATTTACAAGATTTTGCAGGAGAAGTTGTCGGAGGAGGACATTAATCATGGCAGATAGTTACAAAAACGCTGGTGTGGATATACATGCAGGCTACGAGGCTGTATCGCGCATAAAAAAACATGTGGAACGTACAAAAACCCCGGGGGTATTGGGTGGACTGGGCGGTTTTGGAGGGTTGTTTGACCTCGCCGCCGCTGGCAAATACGACGAGCCTGTACTGGTAAGCGGGACTGACGGAGTAGGTACAAAACTTGTACTTGCATTCGAGATGAATAAACATGACACCATAGGTATAGACGCAGTTGCAATGTGTGTAAACGACATAATCACCGTGGGTGCAAAGCCTCTTTTTTTTCTTGACTATATAGCATGTGGAAAAGTAATCCCACATGTGATGGAAGAAATCGTAGCAGGGATTAGTGAGGGCTGTGTACAATCAGGTTGCGCCCTCATCGGTGGTGAGATGGCAGAGCATCGCGGCTTGATGCCCGATGAAGAATATGACATAGCGGGTTTTTGTGTGGGTATTGTAGAAAAAAAGAAAATGCTCTCGGGCAAAAGCATAAAAGAGGGTGACATCCTCATAGGGCTTGCGTCGTCGGGTGTGCATTCCAATGGATTTTCGCTCATACGCAAGATAATCAAGGACAACAAACTTGACCTAAACTGTAAGTCTGATGGCTTTGGCAAAAGCTTGGGGGACGAGTTGCTATGTCCCACGCGGCTATATGTAAAATCTATCGGCAAGTTATGCGAAAGTTCAACCCTCCGTCCGCTCGGTATGGCAAATATCACAGGCGGCGGCTTTATAGAAAACATACCGCGCATCCTACCCGATGGGCTTTGTGCAGAAATTACTCGCGGCTCATGGGTTATCCCGCCGATTTTCTCATATCTTCAAAAACACGGCAAAATTTCTGAAAATGAAATGTACAATATTTTCAACATGGGTATAGGAATGGTTGTTGCGACTTCTCCCGACGAAGCCGAGTCTATCTTGCGTTTGCTGACCGAAAACGGCGAAACAGCAACCATCATCGGCCGTGTTAAAAAGGGCGAAGGTGTGAGCCTTATATGAATACCGACAAAAAAAATATAGCGGTATTTGCATCGCATGGCGGGTCGGATTTGCAAGCTATAATCGACGGCTGCAAAGCGGGCAAAATCAATGCCCGCGTCTGTGTCGTAATCAGCAATAATAGCGGTTCACGCGCCTTGCAACGCGCTCGCGACGAAAACATACCTTCACTGCATATCAGCGAAAAGACCCATCCAAATGGTTTGGATGAAGCCATTTTTAAGATATTGGTACAATATCAAACCGATGTTGTTTTTTTGGCGGGATATATGAAAAAAGTCCCGCTTAATGTGCTTTCTGCCTATCGAAATAGGATTTTTAACATACATCCCGCCCTCCTGCCAAAACACGGGGGCAAGGGCATGTTTGGCATAAATGTTCATAAGGCCGTACTGGAAGCGGGCGACAATGAAACAGGTATTACCATCCATCGCGTAACCCAGGACTACGACGCGGGCGACATCTTAGAACAACGCAAAGTAGAGGTGCGCGAAGGCGACACCCCTGAAACCTTGGCCGCCAGAGTACTGGAACAGGAGCATATTTTTATAGTAGAATTTCTGGCAAAAATATTATGAGGCCTAGGGCTTGTTGCTACTACCGCCAACCTCATCAGTTAAACCTTTATCCAAAACGACAACGCAGTTTTTGCAGAAGAGCTATTTTCACTGGTGGAGCAATGTTTGTTGCGTAAACTTGCTTTAATCACGAATGCTTGCACATTCGGAATCAAAAATCATAGATGTCGCAACCTCCGTTGGATTTGAAAACGTTAATTATTTCACATACGTATTTAAAAAAGAAACAGGTTTAACGCCAAGCGAGTATAGGGCTGATGCTAAGGCAGGAGCTGTTGTATAAATGGACAGGGTTTGATATTATGAATTTAATAGTGCTAATGTAAATTTATTAAAGCACAATAATAAACCTGAAGGGGGATTTAAAATGAAATTGCTTCAAAAACGCACTCTGGCATGGGTGATTGCTGTACTTATGGTTATTGCCATAATGCCAACGAGTGTGTCTTTTGCGGAAGAGCCGGAGTATGTACCTGAGTACGAAACGGAGTATGTTCCGGAGTGTTTACCTGAGTACGAAACAGAAGACATTGCATACGAATACTATGAACACTATGAGGACAACTATTTTCCCATAGCAGCGTTTTCTGCAAACTTACCTGCTACTGCGGCAACGGTCAATTTGACCGGCATACCCACGGAGCAAATACTCTTTAACACAGCCACAGGAGGCATTGCCACCATTGCAGTTAGCAGCATGGTTACAGCTTCTTCTGCGGCAGGTGGCTCTCTCATGGCCGCATACGGTTTTAACCATAATGACGGTGTAGTTTTTACATTGACAGTACCTGCCGCCGCACAAGCGGGGGACTATCTCATGGTTGCGGGACGCAGACATGCCGCAGGCAGTGACGGCAACATTTCTTTTGGTGACGTACAAATCGGCCAAGGCGGCGCAAGTGGAGCAGGACAGTTTAACTTTACGGGCAACTGGGCTGTTACCATACCAAATGTATCTCCAGGTCAAACCATCACACTTACCGTCAACTCATGGTTTGCAGGTCCGGCAGCGGAAAGACTAAACGCCGCAGGTTTTACTATCTCCATCGACCAAGTGGTCATCCGTGCAAACGTTGACCCATATGCCGGTCAGCGTACTGCACTGCAAACCGCAATCACTACAGCACAGCGTATTGTGCGTCAGGCATATACATCCGAGACTTGGACAGCTTTTAATAACGCACTCACGGCCGCTGTTGCGGGTGTAGGCAATACAGCAACAGGTGCAGGCTTGGCAATGGACGGATTGCGTACTACTCTTGCAACTGCGCAGGGGAATTTGACACGCACCACCGCAAGTCCATCATGGAATGCTGTAAATGCTTCTGATTTAATATCAAGCAGACATTCAACATTTACGGTAGTAGGTAACGGCATCCATATAACAGGACGCGGTGTAGGGCCAAATGACCATAACAACGGAATGTGGCTCAATATCAACGCAATGCGTCAAGCCTATGCGGCCGGAGGTGGCACTGCAAATGCTCAGATTGTCATCACAGGCTATATGGCACAGGTGGGCGGCATCGCTACACAGGGGCTTGCACCTTCAAATATAAATGCTAACGTATCTGCCGCACATGGTGCATTTACGCTTACCATACCTTCTGCTACGAGTGCGGCGGTATGGGCACCCGGTACTTGGTGGGGAACCGCCGACAACCCCTTCCCTGTGTTGGCGACGGCGGGCGGCGTACACGCCGAAATTCTTGTCACAGGCATACAAGTTGGAACATTACAAATCGCCGACCTGCTTTCACCACCAACAACAGATGTACGCACCACAAACTTCAGGAGTAGGCTAAACGGTTGGGATGTAGAACTTTGGACACAGTATCCCGGCGGCGTAGAAATGACAATCCATCCGAGTGGCGCGTTTACCGGCACATGGGATGGCACGTTTAATACACTTTTCCGTTCGGGCAGAGGTTTCCCCGGGCGTGGTACGCGCATTGCCGATATCGGTGACATCTTGATGCGTTATGATGTTCCCTATTTTTCTTCCACTCGCGGACCCACATATCTCGGTATATATGGTTGGGCCAGGACTGCCACAGCGGGAGATACCATCGTCGAGTGGTATATCATAGACAATTGGCGTGAGTGGATAGTGGGCGGAGGGAATCCTCCTGCTACCATCACGGGCAACTACACAAACCACGGTAACGTAACAATAGATGGCCATATATACGACATCGCTACCGCATGGAGGGTGGAGCAACCCTCTATAGAAGGTACGACGACATTCTTGCAAATTTTCAGCGTAAGGCGCGGTAGCCGCCAAACCATAAACACAGGCCCGTTTAGTGGTACGATAAATGTATCTGCGCATTTCGAGGCATGGGACGAAATCATAGGATTGCAAACCCATGCAGGTTCCGGCAGGACAGTTCATTTTACACGAGACATGTTGCTCACAGAGGTGTCTTTCTTAGTAGAAGGCTTTGGTGGTAATACGGGTAGCGCGGGTCGTGGTCAAGTAGCAAATCTATGTCTTGCATATGGTTCCGACTATATCTGTACATGGAATGGCTGTGTAAACTGTGACGACTTAACAAGCCCGGGACCGGGTACGCCGGGTACACCTAACGAAAATATTGTATGGGAATTGGATATTACCCCCGCTTTGGCAGAAGGCCTAAATACGGGCGAAGCGGCGATAGGTGGTGTGCAGCGTGCGGCACCTACGCCTATTGGAGCCTTTGGGTTTGACTACGTTGCGGGTGCATTGGTAGTTAGGGGTCGTACCGAAAACTGGCATTCTTTAGACATTTTGCTTGGGGATAAAGGGCTTTCGACCGGTGGTGAATATCGTATCACGGCAGTAGGTGTTGGTACCGGTACCACTCAATTGCAATTCTCTTGGCCACTGGATGGTACACCTTGGGAAATAGGAAATGTTAATGGGAGCGGCGGCACTGTTTCTCAAACATTTACCTCGACTATGCCGTCAGCACCAAATGGGGTAACTGTAACACCTCCAAGAATCAGATTGCGCACAAACGGTGGTACAGGCAACTTTACAATCACAAGCATAGTGATAGAGCGTGTCGGAGAAGCACCACCACCACCGCCACCACCGCCACCATACTGTGACTACAACTCCTATGATTTTCAATCATGGCTATCTAACCATGGCGAGGGTCTGCTGGGAGGAGAAAGAAATAGTGGCTCGTGGCCTTTCTGGAACACAGGCAACCAAGACATAATAGTAGAAAATATCGACGGCAGCTGGCAAATGGCTGTACCCGGTTCAGGTACAGGCGGTGCTACAGGATATGGCACACATGGTGTACTCCTACGCCTTACAGGCCCAAACAGCTTAAACATTCGGGCAGGCTATCGCATAGAAGCAGTCGGATATATCCGAGGTGAGATGACCGCCACTATTGCACCTCCGGGTGTAGCATTCCGTCCGGGGCATGAGGGAGGTTCGCCAGGGTCAAACTTGGTGCATGTTCCTATATCCACAGGAGTACCCGACCAACCCTTTACGATTTCATATGTGGTAAGGCATGAGGACTTTATCGAAAATGCCGCACACTGGAGCGAACATCCCGCATTGCAAATCGTAAGGCAACCGAGCCAGTTCGGTTTGTTTATGGTAATCCAAGATTTAAAGATTTTCCCCATTTGTGACTGTGCAGATGTACAGCCGACAGGCATAACGATTGCTCCCGCAGGCAACTTTAGCTTAGAAACAGGGGAAACACGGTCACTGACCGCTACAGTTATACCGGCAGATGCCAACCAAGCAGTGGTGTGGGAATCAAGCAATACAAGTGTTGCAACAATAAGTGTGACATCCGCAGGGGCGACAGTTACTGCCGTCGCTGCCGGTACTGCAACCATCACCGCAAGGAGCGCGCAAGCAAATACAGTCACATCCTCTGTAGACGTAACGGTTACAGTTGCTAATGGTGGCACCGTTCCCAGACCACCCGCAGGTGGTGGTGGTGGAGCGATTGTCAGGCCGTCACAGCCTTCCACACAGCAACCACCGGGTCAACAGCCACCGATTCAACAACCTCCGGGTCAACAACCTCCGGGTCAACAACCTCCGACACAACCGCAACAAGCCCCGGCAGAAGTCATCGTATTAGACAATGCGACTGTCACTATTCCATCTAATGTAAGAGCCGATATCATCGCACAAGGTGACAATAATTTCCGTGTTAATGTAGCAGTCGAAGAATCAAACGTAGGTATAGCCTCTGTAGATGTTTCGATTGTTTCAGCCGACACACAAATCACAAGTCTTGTGTCATATATCGAAATAGCGGTTGTTCTCGACGATGTAGATGTCGCTAACACACACAGAATCATCGCCCTCGATGCAGATGGCACAATCATGGGAGGCAGTTACAATCCCGAAACGGGTGAGTTTGTGTTCGAGACAGCTGTGACAGGCGAGTTTACGATTGTATATGTAGAAAGCCTTGTCCGTGTAGTCGTTACAATGGGTTCCCCCATAATCTACGACTTAGCAGGCAACTCACCTACTGTCACGATGGACGTACTGCCCATCATACAAGAAGGCCGTACACTACTGCCTGTACGTTTTGTTGCAGAGGCATTGGGTGGAAGTGCAGACTGGGACGCGGTATCACAAGAAGTCTCCATCACCATAGGCGACACATCACTCTCCTTTGTACTTGGGCAGATAGTACCCGGCATGGATGTTCCGCCGCAAAGCATAGACGGTAGGACAATGGTTCCCGCACGCTTTATTGCAAACGCCTTTGGTGCGTTTGTTGGTTGGGACTCAGGGACACAGTCATTTGAGATAATCATATAAGTTTTAAAAGGGGCTCGCCTTGTGTGAGTCCTTTTTTTATTGATTTCGTTATATAACCGGAACAAATGACATAAAAGTGTCGTTTACATATGCGTTGACATATTCTAAAATAATGTCAAACTTTCTGTGGGGGGGTAACATATGAAAAAATTGATATTTTTTGTGTTTTTGGTGGTGTTTTTTCCGATGCGTACTTATGCATTGGATATTTTGTTTGAACATAGAGAGGTAGTTGAGATTTCTCGCGGGGTGGTGTATGAACAAAACCGCATGATGACCACACGCGGAATGCTGGATGTTCATGTTTTGACAGTGGATGTGAGGCAACCGTATATTACGCTTGCACCGGTTTATTCTGACGAAATGGGGCTTAGGGAAACTACTTCTCGTATGCTTTCGCAGGCGGGGGCTGTAGCAGGGGTCAATGCCGACTTTTTTAATACTGCAAGGATGCATTCTACTTATTTTGGGTCTATGGTGCGTGATGGTGAGGTTATTTCGCTAAATGCAGGGGTCAATGCGGAGAGTCATGAGCTTGCTACATTCCTTTTGGATTTTAACGGAAATCCGTTTTTCAGATATATGCGTACAACTATGCGCCTCTATGCAAATGGCGTGTTTGCCGCAAATGTAATAGCATACAATTCTGTCGGGCCTACGATGTACTCGCCGATGGTAGTTAGTCGTGCATTTGTGGAGGATACAGCGGATATAGATTGGCGCATACCGTATATCACAAAATTTGTTGTACAAAACGATATTGTCACACAGGTCACTACCGCAACTGTACAAACACCCGAAAATGGGTTTGTTATTTTGGTGCCACATATGAGCTTGCCGTATTATCGAGATTTATTTACTGTCGGTACGCATGTGCGGTTTTTTGTGGGGACGGATTTGAATGTGGATTTTTCGAGTATACAGGCGGCGGTTGGTGGCGGCGCGATTATTTTAAATAACGGTGTACAAACAGAAGGCGGCGGAGTACAGCCTAATCTTCGCCATCCACGTACCGCGGTGGGGGCTACCCGCGATGGGCGTATTATACTCATGGCGGTGGATGGGCGTTCGCATTCCATTGGGGTGACACATGCCGAGCTTGGGTCGCTTTTGCAACGGTATGGCGCAGTTAATGCAATGCATATGGACGGTGGTGGCTCTACCACTATGGTGACACGCTCACATGCAGGTGTTTATTCTGTAGCAAACAGGCCGTCTGACGGTGCACAACGCCGTATTACAAACGCGCTTGGTGTGTTTAATAATGCCCCTGTGGGAGAAATGATTGGGATTGTTTTGGAGCCTGTGGAGACGCGGGCGGTCATGGGTGTGCCTTTGCCCGCCAATGTTTTTGGCGTGGATGTGTGGGGGAATAGGCTTGCTTTGGAAGAAGGAGCCGCGCCTGTGTTTTTATCTAACCCTGAATATGGGTTTTGGAGTGGTGGCAGATACACACCTACTCGTGTGGGTACCCATCTAGTCGAAGTGCGATATGGTGCATTCCATGCGACGGCTAACGTTGATGTATTCGCGCTGGGTGAGTTGCGCTTTAGGCAAGAAATCATCGGCCTCTTGGAAGGTGGACGCGCAAATGTCGGCTTTACCGGGATTGCGACGGATGGTACACAGGTAAATATCCCCGAGGTTACGTCTCTGACGGTGTCACCCGCGTATCTTGGCGTATTCGATGGAAACGAGTTTATCTCACTGCGTGGCGGGACGGGACATATAGCTGCCGCTGTGGGTGGCATACGAGCGTATATCCCTGTTACTGTTGGTGGTTTTCCGTGGCCTGTAGATATGTTTGGGGCGGAGCTTGGCTTTTTAAGCACGCCTGCGGAATATGTATTTACTCAGGTCACGACAGAAAATATCGGCGGTACTGATGCGATTCGTTTGACCTATAACTTTGGTCGGACGGCACGGACACAGGCTTCTTATGTAACATTCTATCCGCCGCTGGCTCTGCCCGGTGAACCGATTGCAATCAGGATGCAAGCCTATGGCGATGGGTCAGGGCATTGGTTTAGGGCGCGTGTACGTGATGCTGACGGTTATTCTCATAACATAGACTTTGCGCGGGAAGCGGATTTTGTCGGATGGGAAACAGTGACCGCTAATTTGCCTAACGCACCCGTACCCTTTACACTCGACCAAATTTATATGGTTGTGCTGGAGCATTTTGAGGCCTCACGCCATACTGTTGCCTTCCATTCGCTGGAAGCTCTTTTTGCACCAAACCATATGTTGCCTGTACCTGTGGGGACTGTGTTCCAAGATAATTTGCGTGCCGCAGAAGGCTTTTCCGGAGTGCCGGGCGGCGGAAGCTACGAATTTGCTATCCCTGAACAAGCAGAATTTTCTATCAGGGGTGTTTCGCAGTTTGCCGTAGTAAATCTGACCGCACATGGTGGAGGAATACAAGCGGCAGACGTAAACCAATGGCTGTATTTTTCGCCGGGGATACGTGCCTTGGATTTGCCGTATGTAGTGATTTTGCTCGACCGATGCCCCACGACTTTTTCGCGTAGGATGGAGGCGGAGCTTTTGCATTTGGCATTGCGTCAAATCAGTGATGATGGGCGTACTGTGTTTGTGGTAAGTGGCGGAGAAGAAACGCGGCTGGACATGCGCGATAATATCAGATATATAAATGCAGAAGGTGGGAGCATCAGGTTTTTTACGGATGGGGATAGAATTTGGTGGAACTAGACAAACAAAAATACAGGGGTAGTCGCGGGTATCGCAACTACACAAGGGAAGCGAAGGAGCTAAGAAAACCTGCGGTTATTTTGGCTTTGCTAACCTCATTTATGTTTGCTTTGATTTGTTTTGCGCAGGAGGAGCAGAGTGTACCCGTTTTTGTTTTTGCAGAGACGGAGGATACATCTGCTCTTGCGCATATGCCGCAAATTTTGTCGTTTGAGGGGATTGTGGAAAGGGGGGACATGCCTGTTATCCCGATATGCTGGAAGAGCGGGATATTTTTTGATACATATGTAAGTGAGTTGTTCTTCCCCGATAATTTGATTTTTAATGTAGAATCCAACTACTACCACCGAGAGCATACAATCACTTTCGAGGGGTTGGGTCTGGCTCGCCGTAGCTTTCCGCTACTGCCATATGATATTTTGCCTATGCGTTTATTACAGGAAAATGACGGCGTACATATCCGCACTCGTCGCGGTGCATTGGTCGAGTACACAGAAAGCAGTGTGCAAATAATTGACCCGCGAGAACGCTATCGCACCATAGTAGTCATAGATGCAGGGCATGGTGGCCATGACCCCGGCGCACCTTCTGTGCTAAGGAATGCCCCTTACGAATCGGAAATAGTGCTGAATATTGTGCAAAAAGTATTGGGGATATTCGACCATCCCGAGATATTGTTAATCCCGACACGCAGGTGTGACTACTTTTTATCCACAAGCGAACGTGTGCGTATCGCAAACACCATAGGTGATTATTTTATCTCCATCCACTGCAATGCTGACTCTCGTAGCAGCCGCTCCAACGGCACCCTGACACTGTATGGCACAGCCGAAGGAAGCAATGGCCTTGCACAGCTATTTCAAGACTCGCTCATCACAGCACTGCAAAGCCCTGACCGCGGAGTCCATTACGCCCCTCGATTTTATATATTGCGTGAATCGCAGATACCCGTAATCATCCTGGAGCTTCTCTTCCAAAGCAACCCCGCCGACGCAACTCGCCTCTCCGACCCCGATACGCAACAGCTAATCGCACGGACTATTGCAGATACCATAGCAGAGTTGCCATATGCCAGATAAATTTAATGTATATTTTTCTCAAATCTGCCAATACTGTACTCATGTAGCGAATTAATTCGCTCTTATCACTTGAGGTACTTACCATCGCCGCCGAAACCTCGGTGGGTGACGAAGGGAGGTAAAACAGTATGGATAACAAGAAAACAAGCCAATCAACAAATAAACACAACAATGCAGAGTTTTGTAACGAGACAAGCAACAATGCATCAAACAACACAAGCAACAATGCATCAAATAACACAAACCAAAAGAAAAATAAGTAAAGCAAAGGGGCTGTCCGGTGAGGACAGCCCCTTCTGCTTTACCAGCGTCGCCCGAAACGAGGTGTGGGTGCGTAGGCATCATTGCAGGGTGCATTGCAGGATGCTTGTGGGCAGTAGGATGGGTTGTGGGGGACGTAGTCGTTGTGCAAAACTACTTCGCGCTCACGTACTACGTCGCGTGTGTTGTACTCATGCTCGTGGATTACTTCGATTTCATTAATTGTGTCATGGCAGTGCTTTACTATATGCTGGTGACGGACTACCCTTTGGGTAGCGGGGCAGGTAAAGACCTGGCGGTTTACAGCTTCGGACATGCAGTTGTTGCAGCCGTTTGTGCAATTACAATTCATGATATTACCTCCGTTAGGATAGATTATGGTACATGTTAACAGTGTATTCGGGTGGGGGTTTTTGGTGATTGTTATGGAGGGGATGAAGATATATAATGGGTGCGGTGAATATTTTTGAAAAAATTTGTACTTATGGTGATTTGTGTTTTGTTGATGAGCGTGCCTGTGTGTGCGCAGATTTTTATGCCTTGGACTTTTGAACTCTATGAAGAGGCGGATTTTTTGTCTCGTGATGTGGGTCGATTTTATGCGCAGCCTGTGGAAGTCGTCGAGTATGGGGTGAGGGACTGGGTCAATGTCGCTACAGTAGATGGGAGTATGGGCTGGGTCAATATGCGGCATACGCCTGATTTTGGTGAGCTTGGAAGGTTTTTTGACAGGCTTGGGCGCAATATTTCTGTTTTCTATAAAAACCTGGACACGGGGTTTACATATGTACATAACCCTGACAGGGTGTTTTTTGCGGCCAGTTTTTCTAAGATGACGCACGCATTTTACTCATATAAAATGGCGGAGCGTGGATGGCTGGAAATGTATGACTACCATATATTTAGCGGTGCAGATATGTGGGGCGGAACGGGAATTATGCGGTTTATGCCGTTTGGCACAGAGTTTAGCACAAGGGAGTTGTTGGGACTTTCTATGCGTGAGTCGGATAATGCGGCGTTTAGGATGATGGTACGCATGATGGAGGATGCAGAGGTTAGCTATGCCGATTTTGTCCGAGAAATCGGTGCCGATACGCGGATGATACGTGATATATTTTCGCAGAACACACATGCGCGTGATGCCGGACTATGGATGACAGAAATTTTTAACTACATCGAAGGCGCGAGCTTGTTTGGACATTATTTGAGATATGATATGTTTAATACCTCGCCTACATCACATCCGTATTTTACACGGTGGCCATACTCAAGCGGGATGGGTTGCAATGGATGGGGTACAGAGGTCAACACGGTGATACTAATGTCGGATTATCCGATAGCACGCAAATACGGCTGGGCAAACAATGCCTTTCACGATGCCGGCATAGTCTACGCACCCTCGCCGTACATCTTGGTAATTTTGTCTAATATGGAGCGTGGTGCGCACGACCTTTTCGAAGAAATATCATGGTTTGTACAGGACTTTAACTATAGGACATTTATAAACCCGCCACTGCTAAACGCGCCACTGCACGGCGCGATGGCCTATGACAGCGGATATTGGGAAAATGACATCGCAATTGCACTCTACCCACCCCAAACCGTAGCGGCGTTTTTGCCGATACGCAGTGCCGAAGAAAATCGCGTGCCAAAGTTTAAAGACACACCACCAAAACAGCATAATATAAGAAAAAGCTTGCACTAGAGAGCTGTGATATGTATAATATCCCACGCAAGCCCGAGTGGCGGAATGGCAGACGCGGCGGATTCAAAATCCGCTCTAGGTGACTAGGTGGGGGTTCGAGTCCCTTCTCGGGCAAGGAAACATTGGATTATCTGCATTATCCAGTGTTTTTTTATTTCTCTTTTAAGCGAGATAAAAACACTAGCCCTATTCCGCTTTATGTTATGGCCTTGTATTCACAAGGCTGTCTGCGGCACAAAAAATATTTTGTACAAAAAATGGCGTAGAAATCAATAACCGGGGCGTGTTGCCACTACCGCTAACACTTCTTGGTTAGCAATTGACGTTTTCATGGGAAAACTGGTATTATATTCCTTGACAAATTCCAAGGTTTTGTCAGAGGAAGGTGGTCGCATGGATTTTAAAAATACTATACTGGTTATTGATGATGACCCATTGATGCTTGGGGCGTTGTCGAGTATTCTTTCGCCGCTTTATCATATAAAGGCGGCGCGTGATGGCGCAACGGGTTTGGTTTTGGCTAACAAGTATGATATTGATTTGATTCTGCTGGACATCATAATGAAGAATATGTCGGGTTATGATGTGCTGGAAGAGTTAAAAAATAACGAAAATACAAAGGATATTCCTGTAATTTTTATTACGGGAAAGGAAGGACGCGGTGAGGAGGCAAAGGCATTGTCCTGTGGTGTTGTGGATTATATCCGCAAGCCGATTGTGCCGGAGATTGTGACGCTTAGGGTGGGCGTGCATATGCAACTGATTACGCAAATGCGTATCATAGAACGCTTTAGCCTGACGGACGGCCTCACGGGCGTGAGCAATCGCCGCTGTTTTGACCAGCAACTGGAAATCGAATGGAATAGAGCCGCACGGAATGAGACTTCGCTTAGTATGCTAATGCTGGATATTGACCACTTTAAAGCATTTAATGATAATAACGGCCACCTCAACGGCGACCATGCACTTAAAGCAGTTGCACGCACGCTGATTAATACAGTGCAACGTGGTGCGGATTATGTATTTAGATGGGGTGGAGAAGAATTTGCAATCATACTGCCCGAGACTCCACAAAGCGGGGCATTAATTGTTGCAGAAAAAATACTTTACAATGTATCTGCCACGCCGATTTTGATTGGGCATGATGTCGTCAGTGTAACGGCAAGTATAGGTGTCGCAACCACCGTACCAAAACCTGCGACATATCCATGGGACGCAGTAGACTTTTGCGAATCATTGGACAAGGCATTGTACAGCGCGAAAAATAACGGTAGGAATAGAATAGAAATCGCGGATTCACTTCCTTAAACTCGCCATGATAGGACTAAGTGCGCGATATAATACAAAGCCAAGCGTAACAACAATGCCACCCTTCAATAAATTGAAAGGCACAAATGCAAAAAGAATAAGCGTATACACATCTACGACGCGGTGATTAATCGCGTGTGAGATGGAGATAATTGTTTCGAGCGGGATAAAAATCCTGGAATACAGTGGTATCAGTATTAGATAATTTACAATGCTTGATATAACCACCAACGAAACAATACCTGTCGCCGCTCCCAGCATGTAGCCGATAGTATCGCTACGTTTTTTGAAAATGAAGCCGATGGGTACTACAAGTGATGCACCCATAATAAAATCTGCGAGGTTGCCGATACCGCCCGTATTTGTGCCAAAAATGAGTGGGTCGAGTAGATTTTTTATGAGCAAGACAAGCAGTCCGGTGAGCGGTCCTGTGGTAATCGCGCCGACCAGTGCAGGGACATCGCTAACATCCAGCGATAAAAATCCCGGGAATATAGGCAGGCTGACCCTAAGTTGCCAAAGCACGGTTGCAATCGCACCGAGTATAGCGGCACGCACCATTATTACAGTCTTGCCATGCATAAAAACTCTCCTTTTTCCCACTTTGCAAGAAAGTCCAATATATCACAGAGAGTGAAATTAATCCATGCAAATATTATTGACAATATCATATGACGGCACAAACTACGCAGGCTGGCAACGCCAAGAAAATGCGGTAGCCGTACAAGAAAAAATCGAGGACGCACTTACCTCATTGCTATATACCGCGCATCCATTTGAGCGAAAGGCAACCGTGAAGGCTTGCAGCAGAACGGACGCGGGTGTACATGCGCTGGGGCAGAGAGCGTCTTTTTTTGCCGATGACCTAAAAATCCCGCTGGACAAGTTGCCAATCGTGATTAATGGGCTGTTGCCGCAGGATATTTCTGTTATAAAGGCAGAAGAAGTAAGTGACGATTTTAATCCCCAGTTTGATGCAAAGCAAAAAACATATATATACAATTATTATAATTCGCCATTCCCAAACCCTCTGCTATCTCGATATAGTGCATTTGTGCCGGAAAAACTCAATATCACGGCGATGCAAAAAGCCGCAAAAACCTTTGTGGGGAAACATGACTTCGCGGCTTTTTGTGCAACAGGGGGAAGTGCAAAAACTACCGTGCGGGAAATCTTTAGCTGTTTTGTGGTGCAAAAAGGAGAGGCCATCGAAATGTGCATAACAGGCAGTGGCTTCTTGTATAACATGGTGCGCATCATAGCAGGGACGGTGCTGTATTCGGGGCTTGGCAAGATTTCGCCTGATGATATAGGCTCGATTATATATTTGCGTGACCGCAGAAGGGCGGGCAAAACAATGCCTCCTCAGGGCTTGGTGCTTGCACAGGTGAAATATTAATATGAGATATAAAGACGGAGAAATACCTGATGAGTTAAAAATATATGAGCTTTCGCTAATCTGGAAAGAAGCAGAGTACAATTTTGCCTTTTGGGAAGAATTGGACGGCATTATTGATTGGAATCAGGAGTATAAAAAAGCATTGTCTTATGTATTAAAAACAAAAAATTTACATGAGTATTATTTAGTACTCATGAAATTTTTGGCATTGTTGCGAGATGGGCATATGGGGGTGTGGTTTCCGCAAGCTATTGAAAATTCTGCAAAGTATACCGCTAAGTTGCCGATAATACCGTTAATTATTTTTTAAGCTGTGGTGCTGTTGACAGTATTGTGGAATTTGAGGTTGAACATGACGGCAAAATTGAGACAATAAAATTGACTCGTACAAATGATTGTACCCCTGTCAAGTGACTTGTGAAATTATTTATTATCAATGTAGTTATGTTCGTGATATAGTCAGTATGGGTAACAAATTATATCAGGGAAGGAATATTTATATGTTAAGACATATTGTTATGTGGAAATATAAAGAAGGACTTACTGATGCTGAAAATGAAATGAACGCTGAAAAAATAAAAAATGGTTTAGAAGCGTTGAAAAACTCAATTGACGAAATAGTCGAAATCAAGGTTAATATAAATGCTCTTTCAACAAGCAATATGGACATTGTTCTTGATAGCTTATTTGAAAGTGAAAAAGCAATGGCAACGTATAAAATCCATCCAGAACACAAAAAAATGTCGGAGTTTATTAGCTCTGTCTTACAAAACAGAACTGTTATAGATTATTATGAATAATTCTACAATATAATTTTCGTACCGATAGGCACGTAAGCTTCAGCAACGCGCACCACGCCGGTTTGCCGGTGTATAGGTGTGCAGATTGTATTTTTTGCTGGTCAAATCTTTGCTTATTAATGTTGAAAGGGTGATTCCCTGTGTCCAAGCAATTAGAAATAATAGCCCGTGGTGTGCTAATTCAATATCCTGTCAAGCGAGCGGCTTTATTTGGTTCAGCGGCAAGGGGTGAAACAACGGAGTCAAGTGATGTAGATATGTTGGTTGAGTTTTTACCTAACACCCGAGGGCTTGACTTTTTTGGGTTGCGTCTTGATTTGGAGGAAGCACTTGGCTGCTCGGTAGATTTACTAACATGGAACGCCCTCTTTAAAGCAAAACCTAGCTTTAGGCAAAATGTTGAAAGTGAGGCAAGGTTGATTTATGAGCGTTAAAATACAAAGCATCTTGGAACATATGTTAGATGATGTCACTGATGCTATGAAATTTGCCGAAGAGGTTGGTAATTTGGATGCTTTTTCGTCTAACAAGCTTTATCGAAAAGCAATTATCATGTCTATTCTCAATATCGGAGAACTTACAAAGAAACTGCCGCAAGAATTTAAGTCATCAAACAAAGAAATACCTTGGAGAAAAATTACCGGCATGAGAGATATTGCAGCGCATGGCTACCATGAAATGGACGATGAAATTATTTGGGACGTTGTGACATATTCGATTCCTGAATTGCGTCAATTTTTAGATAAACAGTTGAATGAATCAACCCCTCTCGGCTGATATACCTGTTCATAACGTAAATGAGCCGACAGCCATGTGTTTTAGTAGGCTCATTTTCTCAATCCCCTTAGTATCATACCAACTGGTGATACTGACTGGGCTTATGAAAATCAAAAGTTGAACAGAGCAGAAAACTTGCGTAGGGAATATGAGTCTGACAGTCATTCTATATGCATTACAGATGATGACATTGCAATAATTACCATACCCACCATGGGAAATGATAATCTTCCAAAGGAATTTTTCTCTAATCTTTCTATGCTAAAAAACATGAAGGGTTTTGTTGTTGACCACATATACCGCTCGAAATGACACTTGATGATTATAAAAATTCCGTTGATTCTGTCATGATTAGAGGCCTTGAAGAAGTACGGAAATTAGCAAAAACAGGGGGAATGTGAGTGAAAATAAAAATGATTGTTACAGACCTTGATGGTACGTTGTTGAAAAGTGACAAATCAATCTCGGAGTATACAAAATCTGTTTTAAGAAAGTGCAGGGATTTAGGGATTAAAGTAGCTTATGCCACGGGGCGTGGTGGCTCCGCTAAACGTGTTGCGCCATCAGAACTTTTTGACGGTCAAATCTCAATGAATGGTGCAGTAGCAAAAATTGGAGATGAAATCGTATACAAACGCCTGATTTTGCACCGGACAGCTCTTCCTATTTTGACGGCCTGTGATAAACATGGCATAAAAATCACATCAGAAAACAGTGGTATGCATTACTCCAATTTTAGTGTTTCTGATATGTGGCCTCAAATTACGAATTTTAAAATTGTAGATTTTTTGCAACACAATATTGATGCTGAAAAAATCTATACGCCTAACCCCACGGCCAATGATAGACTCTTTATTGAGCAACTACTCTCCGACGACCTTTATTTTGTCGTTACTACTGATGGTGACGGCTATCTTGGGCAGATAATGCATAAAGAAGCAACAAAAGCTAAAGCTATCGCCGCGCTTGCACAGCATTGGGGTATCACCCGGTCTGAAATCGCCGCTTTTGGCGATGACTATAACGACATAGACATGCTGCAAGAATGCGGCATTAGCATAGCCGTTGCCAATGCCATCAACGACGTAAAGGCTGTTGCCGAATATATTTGTGACGCTAACGATAACGATGGTATCGCAAAATGGATTGTAGATGTTTTGGCTTAAACCGCTCAAACCCGCATTCTGTGAGGGTTTGAGCGGTTATGACCAAAACATCTACGGCAAAAATGTCAAAACCTGACGATTTTTTCTTGCAATGCTAATAGTTGTTATAATAATATGTGGTAAGCATAGCACTAAAATCCAAAAACTAAGGGAGCTAATCACTATGACAAACTTAAAAAAGCACGTAGCGTTATTGCTTGCAATTATCCTCACGTTGACCCTAATCCCCGCAGAACTCGCAATTGCATCCACTCGTACATATACCCTAAGCCGTGGTGGTTTTACCATGGAGTTTAGGGTCGTCAGTGCATGGAACACAGGCTATAATGCAGAAATCATACTGACTAACAACACAGCACAAGGCCTCTACCAGTGGGTACTAAACCTAAATCGCGATATGGGTTTGACTGCAAATGCCCAAGGCGCATGGCTTGCGCACCAAGCGCAAGGTGTAACCACACTGGGTTATATGGACTGGAACAGCTACATACCTGCGGGCGGTAGAATTAGTATATGGTTAACCAACACAAGCACAAACGGTGTTGTGCCTGTCCCCACGGACTTTAGGCTCAACCAAGCCACACGCAGGCGCGTCCCTTCCGCTGACTACACCCATGAGGTGAATCATCACAGTGGATGGGCGGGCAGATTTGGGCTGGGGTTATCCACCGTCATATATGATGTGTCCGCTTACTGCGAAAAATGCAATGTGGGTTTAGTGCAAAAAGACGATTTCTTGTTGAAAAAATCTCCCAGCTGGGGGCGCAGGGATTTTTTTTCGTTGACTTGGGTTTATGACGAGATATTTCTTTCGGATAAAGCTGAAGCAGTATTTAAGGAAAACAAGGTGACGGGTATTGAGTTCCGTGATGTGCGATGTGGTATGAAAAAACGAGAGATAATTCAAAACACTAAACAAATAATTGTAAGTAATCGCCTAAAACCCGGATTGCCTAAAACCATGATAGAGTAAAGCTTTGCTTGTCCTGATTGCTACTCTGTTAAGCATATTTTAAAAGTTGGATTTTTCTACTATGATAATGCGTCATTTGATGGGGTATGTGTTGATATAATTAAAACCGCGGAAAACTATGGCGCAGAAGGCTCAAATACAAACCTCATATTTGCAACGCAACGATTCAGGCGCATAATCATCGACAATGAGCTGGAAAATGGGATTTATTTTATCCCTATACAGTTACTAAAAGTGCGTGTTGAAAATTGATATAGTCCTTTATACAGACTTGAAGCTGGTGTCAGCAAATATATTGACCGCTTCAACCGTAATCAAAATTTTGAATAAGTATCACCATAATAAAAAATCACATCCCATTTTTGCATAAATGCTAGATGTGGTTTTTTGAAATTATTGGAAACAAACATTACCATTCATACCGGGATTTCAAGTGAGTTTTCAGGCTATTGATACCCGCTTCTTTGCAAACAGATGATAGAATTTTCAGAATCTCAATTCTTGTATGGTCAAACCAATTTGCCATTTCCCTATCGTTAAAGCAATAATACCCACTAGGATTCAGCCTAAACACGTTGTCACGCTCTGCAATTTTCAGTCTATGATTAATCGCAACAAGCATATCCACGATTGTTCCAAGTTTATCACGCCATTCGCTATTAACGAGCATCGATTTACCTTCTGCCGTTTTTATCGGAGTCCTGTCACGAGTTCTTTGCACTCCAGTATTCAAAGCAATGATTGTATCCTCAATCGCATTGTAAAAATCATCCATAGAACCTTCTTGATTTATTTGGTGCTGAAATGCTGGGCGGTCAAAGCATTGAACATAGAACTCAATCAGTTTTTTGTCGTCATTTAATGGTGTATGCGATGTATCTGCCGTCATTTCAGCACGAGCAATATCTTCCGCTGCTTTTTTCCATGCCAAAAGCAGCTCTTTAGGGTATTGGACGACATCGTCATCAATTATCTTTGCGTGGGTTTGACACAACCAAATGCCATTATCAAACGAAGCTCGTCCTTCTGAACTCATAGACATATCATATCGAGGCCCGCCTGGCGAAGCGGCACATATGTGAGATGCAACCCCAATATTTGTATGTTTAAAAGCATTTTCATCACTTGGCCCGCTTGTTGGTTTTCTACAATCTGGATTGCTACATTTTACACCCACGCGCTTTGCAAGTGCCTCTCTTACCTTTGGATTAAAATCATCACGTTTACTCATGAACTTAAATCTCCCAATCTCAAAGTATACTGTTTTTTATCAAAAAACCTTATCTTTATTATAACGTAAATTCCTTAATTTTGTTTCATTTTTAAAAAATGTCAGTCCCGAATTCTTAAACTCCGGCGCGGGCTGTGGGGGGAGCAGATACGATTGCAGAGTTATTTCCACTTTTCACAGCTTACATCATACGAATAGAGGGATATTATTTGAAAAATGAGCCAAAATAGAGTACGTTTTATTCACTGAATGTATTATGATAGAATGTGCATATAATCTTATTGATTGATGTATCACAAATGCTGCAATATTTAAGGGGAGAATGCTAAAATGAAGCTAATCTACGAAGGTAAAACAAAAAATGTGTATGAAAATCCAAGTGGTACGATAACCTTAAAACTAAAGGACGATGCTACAGGCAAAGATGGGGTTTTTGACCCCGGCGAAAACTCTGTGGGGTTGAGCATAGATGGTCTCGGTCGCGAGTCACTAAGGCTCACGGTTTATTATTTTGGGGTGCTTACAGAGCAAGGGATTCCTACGCATTATATCGCAAGCGATATTTCTGCCGCTACCATGGAGGTATATCCTGCCACTATGTTTGGCAAGGGAGTCGAGTTTGTGTGCAGATGTAAAGCCGATGGCAGTTTTATTCGCCGTTATGGCTCGTATGCAAAGGTCGGCGACGACCTCGACTACATTGTAGAGGTGACACTAAAAGACGATGAACGCAAAGACCCCCCCATTACAAAAGAAGCACTGGTTGCCCTAAAAATATTAACAGACAGCGAATACGAGACCTGTGCCGCATTGACAAAAAAGGCAACAAAAATAATAGCTGCTGACCTTGAAAAAAAAGGGCTACAGCTATATGACCTAAAGTTTGAGTTTGGTAAAAACAGCGATGGGCAGGTGATGCTCATAGACGAAGTATCGGCGGGTTGTATGCGTGTCTATAAGGGAGGCGAAATAGTAAAGCCCATGGACTTGGGTGCGCTTGTGCTAAGTTGAAAAAACGCCGCATCGTCTGCTTCTTTAACACGTACGACAAGCGTGCAGACATCCGTGTACTCTACACCCAGTACCTCAATGCCCAGTTTTTCGAAATCATATTTTACTTTATCAAAGTTGGAATATGCACAGACCACGCCGTATTCTTTGGAAATGACCATTTCCTCGGGTGCGGCGTTTTCCATTGCGCCTTTTGCGGCGCGAGTATATGCACGCACAAGCCCGCCCGCACCCAGCAAAGTTCCGCCAAAATATCGCGTCACCACGCATACATAATCAATCACACCGGTTTTTTGAAACACGGTTAATACAGGTATCCCTGCCGTGCCATGCGGTTCTCCGTCATCACTCATGCGCACAATATTTCCTGTTTCGTATGCAAACACATTATGGTTTGCACGCGGGTGTGCCGCACGAGTTTTTGCGATTACCTCACGCGCCGCCTCGTCGGTGGTCACAGATGTGCAATAGCCTAAAAACTTGGATTTCTTTTCCTCATATTCAAAAAATCCTTCTTTGGGCAAAATCAGCATAAAAACCCTCGTTTTTTCGCATAATATGTTTTAAGAGGAGAGAAAAAAATGAAAAATATATTTGTATGCTGCATATTGGCGTTAGCCTTCCTGGGTGTCCCCGTCCCGCCCCAAGAAACAAAACTCCCCATTATTATGTACCATCTTGTGACAGAAAATCAAAAATACATCGGAGCGTTTGGGATTTCGCCCGCACAATTACGTCAAGATTTTGAGTATCTGCAATCAAACGGATACAACACAGTTGTGGTAAGTGACCTCATCGCATTTGTAAACGAAGGTGTACCACTGCCACCAAACCCAATCATGCTAACATTTGATGATGGTAACTACAGCGAGTACAAATATCTGCTCCCGCTACTGAAAGAGTTTGACAAAAAGGCCGTAATATCAATAATGGGCGAGGCTACAGACCGCGCTACGGCGGAAGCCGAAAAAAACCCAAAATCCCTGCATCCAAACCTAAACTGGGCCCAAGTAGCAGAGTTACACAATAGCGGCCACGCAGAAATCCAAAGCCATGCCTTTGACCTGCATCGCCCACCACTCGGCTCTGCGAAAAAAAAGACAGAATCTGCCGAAACCTATAAAAATCGCTTAAAAGACGACCTGCAAAAACTCCAAACACAATGCGCCCATCACCTGGACGGCTATATGCCAACTGCCTTTACGTATCCCTTTGGTGCAATCAGTGCGGACTCTCGCGAAGTGTTGGAAGCCCTCGGGATGGTTGCATCGTTTTCCTGCGAAGAAGGAATCAATACCATCTCGGATTCTCTATTCAAACTAAAGCGTATAAACCGCACAAGCAAACGCTCGTTAGAATCCATTATGTCTTACAGCCTCACCACATCTATGCTGTATATATAGAATGCAACCTTAGCTCCCTCTGTATTTGTGGTTATGCGAGCGGATGTCCATGTTTCTACCTGAGAGCGAGTGAGTACATGTTCCAGAGTAAAATCCATATCGGTGGTTATATTTTGTTCGCTGCACCATGAATACGTGGGTATGCCTTGCAACATCATAACAGCGTCGGGTATGCCCTCGCCGTCTATTTTGCCGCGTACTGTTATTTTATATTTATTTCCGGAGCATAGTTTTAGATGAGAAAGGCGAATATCTACACCATCCCAGTCGTTTACGCGGGTGCCGACATGGAAGGCGTTAATGCCTTTACGCTTAAATATTTGTATGTTTGGTGAGCCACTGCGGACGATAATCAATGACTCACCAAAGGATTGCACATCATTTGTACTAATCCACTTTAGATGTGAGTCCTCTGCCATAGAGTACAGACTGGTACGAGTATCCTCGTTGGGATTTGTGACTCTGTGATTTCGGATAATAATGATGCTGTCTATGCTAAAGTCCATGAGGGGCTGGGATGTCCCCCAACCTATTGTGTGTACGGTCATTGTTTGTTCAAGTTCTTTGCTTTCGAGGATGTGGGATAGTGAGTAAACAGAGGAAGGGGCAATGTGCTGGGTGATATGTCCGTCTATAGTAGATAGCAGGGCAATACTCCAGCCGTTGCGTGGATTGCTTTCGCCGCCTACTCGGCCTGTGATTACAATTCTGTCGCCTGATTTTAGGTTTGGGATTTGCTTTAGATGGATATAAATGCCCGACTCTCGCCGTGAGCGTTCTGTCAGGAGCAATGTTTTTACGCCCTCCACATCGCTTAGTACGGCTTTTGTAAGTTCACTGCGTGAAGCTACGATTTCGCTTTTTTCAAAATCGCCTACTTCTATATTTTTGAAGTCCTCTTGGAAATCATACAAAATTCTCATTTACACCACCACCTATTTCTTTAGGAATGCATCAATATCCTCGCATACCGTTTCGAACTCGCTGTGCAGCAAGTTTGCGGCGATGTCGCTCAGGAAGGATTTTGTTTCCTTAGTCCATTGTTGCTTGTTTAAGTCCTCAAGTGCGGAGCGTGCCGCTTTTTTATTGTATAGGTCACAAGCCTCTTGGATTTTTACCAGTCCTACACGTAATGCGGCCTCATCCTCTGCGGCAGCGGATACAGGTGCCTCTTCTTTTGGTGTCATAGAAGCCACTACGTCTTTTAGGTCATCAATAAATCTATTTGTCTCCTTGCGGATATGGTCGGCAGACTTGTCACGGCCGGCTTGCTCCAGACTGCTTGCCGTACCGGAAAGTTGACCTTTGCCTATGTTGGCGAGGGCAGATTTCATGCCATGGGTGTTGATTGTGTAGAGCTTGTATTCGTCGTCGTTCCAGTCGCTTTTTTTAAGAAGGTCTTCGATGATAGTGATGGCGCGGTTGGCATCACGCAGGAATGAATCTATAAGTGCGGTAGAAAGGTTTTCGATTTTAATAACAGGTGAGTTTTTCCTGGCTTCTTCCAAAACTTCGGGTGTTTGTTTGTCGCGCACGAGTGTTATCAAATAGTTGTTGAGTCGTGCCACATCTATCGGCTTTGAAATAAAACCTGCAAAACCGTTTGACATAAACAGCTCTGCCTGCCCCATTATTGTATTTGCCGTAAGTGCAACAATAGGCTCATGATAACCCAGCTCCCGCAAAGCTTTTGCGGTCTCTATGCCGTCCATGTCCGGCATCATATGGTCCATAAAGATGATGTCGTAGACCTTGCCGGCCTTTATATTGTCCAATGCCTCAAAGCCGCTGATTGCGGTCTCCACAGTGAGTCCGTATGGCATCATCAGACCCTTTGCAACAAAAAGATTGCTTTCTACGTCGTCTACGACAAGCACCTTTCCGTATGGCATATGCTCGTGGTCAAAATTATGCCGCTTTTGGAAGGAACGCTGTGATAGCTGGAAATTTTTGAGGTTATCTATGATGTCTTTGCCCAGTACAGTGTCGCCCCCTACAGTCTGTGGCAGACGTACATAGAAGGTTGTGCCTTTGCCGAGTTCACTCTTTGCTTGGATTTTGCCGTTCATCATCTCTATCATTTTGTTTGTGATATTCATGCCGAGTCCTGTGCCTTCGATTAGACGGTTGTTGGACTCATTAAAGCGAATATACTCGCTATCAAAAAGAGAGGCGATTTGTTCTTCTGTCATACCCTGTCCTGTGTCAGAAAGCTCAATGAGTAACGCCGCCTGGTCGCCCCTGCCACGTTCGATTTTAAAGTTTAGGTTAACCGAGCCTTCGCGTGTATATTTGAATGCGTTGGAGAGCAGATTGTTAAGCACTTGCTTTATACGGATTTCGTCACCGACGAGTATGGTGGGCATTTCTTCTGCTATATCAAGTGTGAAATTGATATTTTTGCTACCGAGATGTATGAGGTTTAGATGTACGGTATCGTAGATTAGGCTGGCGATTTCGTATGGTTTGTTGAATATTTCCATCTTACCCGCTTCTACTTTAGACAGGTCAAGAATGTCGTTGATGATAGAAAGAAGGATGTTGGATGAAGAATGTATTTGCATAAACGCTTCTTCTGTTTGGGGGTTGTGGTTGCCACTCAAAAGCTGTATGTCGGATACGCCCATGATTGAGTTTAGCGGTGTGCGGATTTCGTGGCTCATACGTGCAAGGAACTGGCTCTTTGCGCGTGATTCTTCTTCTGCTACTTCTATGCGTTTCATCTCTGCAATCATGGCCTTTAGCTCACGCAGGTCGCGCATATAGCACGCCATTATGGGATTGCCTTGGTAGTCAAGGTATACCATGGTGACTTCGCAGGGGATGGTGTCGCCGGTAGCGGCAGAAACATGGTTAAACTCAAATTTCATAGGCTCGGATGTGTTTACCCATTCCAGAGAAGTCGGAGCTTCTCCGTTGGGGAAAATATCGCGATAACGCATGAGAGCGTCCACCTTATTGTCAAAATCGAACAATTCTACAGCGGCGAGATTACAGTCCAGCGCGGTTACATCCTCACGAATCAAGAAACATGCAAGTGGTGTCGCGTCCAGCATGAGCATGGCGCGTTTGTCGGCCTCGCGTGCGGCATCTATGGCTTTTTTTACATCGGAAAGGTCGGTAAAATACGCCATTACCTGCGGCATATTATCACGTACCACTCTCTGTAGGCGTACTTCGCAGGGCAGCTCACTGCCATCTACTCGGGTGAAGTCCCATTCGTACCGCGCAAAACCCTCTTCTAATGCCTGTTGCAAGAAAACGGGGGCAACATGCTCACCGGCCCAAGTATCCTTTACGCGGCTAAGGAATGCGTTTTTATCCATAAAGCCAAACATCTCTACGATTTGGTTGTTACAGTTTACGATTTCCATTTGTTCATCCCATATTTCCATGCCTATGGGGGATGTGTCCATGTATATTTGTGCGGTTTCGCGGGCTTCACGCTCACGCTCTATGGCGGCGTATACATCTGTAAGGTCGCGAGAGTAGCCGATTACAACGCTCTGTCCCCTATGCTCTGTGCGCACAAAAGAGGCCTCTGTTTGCATAAGTGAGCCGTCGATTTTTTGTCGCACAAACTCTTGTTTGGAATATCCTTTTGCAAAGGCCTCTGTCAAATGCTCGACAAATAATTTTTTGGATGACCTGCCGTTTGGTTGGATTGGCGGCATCAGTCGCAAAAAATGTTCAATATAATCATCTTTATGCCTAAAGCCAAACATTTTTACCGCTTCTTGGTTGCTGTCTACTATTTCCAAGGCGGAGTTGAAAAAGCTGACCGCCATGGGTGCAGAGTTTAGCATCAGCAAGCCGCGTGACTCGGCAAGGTTGATTTCGCGGGCGTACACCATCACCACACCCGGCTTAAACGGCTTTAGATGCATAAACATTTCGATTTCGTCGTCGCCGTTTGCTTTTTTACAGGTGTATGCAAATTCTATAATGCAATCAGCTACATTTTTTTTTAAAATGTGGTCATCAAAATATGTGAGTGCATCTGCGCGAGAGTTTGCGCCGAGCATTTCTACCATGCCGTGGTTACACGCAAGTGGTTCTCCCTTGTTGTCAAAACAAATGCAAGGCGCGGGGATTCCGTTAAAAAACGCCTCGAAAGTCAAATCATTGGCAATTTCATTTATTGTCATAATAACCCCAACCTTTTAATCTCTATACTGTGAATGTAGAAGGATACAGTTGCACCTATTGGATTTGTGGTAATCCGTATGGTATGCCATTGCTCTGCCTCCGCCTTTGTGAGTGTGTAGCAAAGGGTAAATTTTTGATTGTTGCCGACCAGTTGGTTGCTGCGCCAAGAGTATCCCGGCAAACCCTGCAATGTGACGATTGTGCCTTCCGTTACATCGCCGTCTATGCTGCCTTCTACGGTTATCATGTAGCTGTTTCCGCTCATGAGTTCCATGTTATTTAGCCTAATATCTACGGCATCCCAGTCTCTTTGTCGGTTGCTTATATGCATTGCCTTGCGATTGTTATCATCCAAAAACACTTTTACGTCAGGACTGCCGGAATGCGCAAGAAATCCTGTGTATACCACATCTTCTCCCAAACCCTCTACGGCGAGTGAGCCGTCGGGGAGCAGTTTTTCGTCGCTTTCCATGTCATATATGATATTGCGCGGGTCCTCTTTGGATTTTCTGACTTTTTTGTCCCGCCATATTAAGATATTGTCCACAAAAAAATCCATTATGGGATTTATTGCACCCCATCGGGTGGTCTGTACCGTAATTACGCTGTTAAGGTCTGTGTCGCATAAAACATAACTAAGAGCAAATAGCGACTTTGGAGAAATAGACTGCGCGAGCTGACATTCTTCTGCCCAAAGAGCGATACCCCAGCTACCCATAGGCACATCTCGGGCTACACGGCCTGTGATGGTAATCCTGTCGCCGACTTTTACAGGCATAGAAACTAGCGGAATCCCTATGCCCGCTATTTGGTCTTTGCGGTCTTTTACACGTATGGACTTAACACCGTCCACATCGCATATCTCCAAGGCAGGTGTTTTGCTGCCTGTGGGTATGACACGCGCCGAAGTTTTAAGGTCCAGCTCATCGATTTCCCCCTGCAAATCAAACAACACATGCACCGTCGCAGGCTCCTCTATTTATCCTTTATCGCTTGTTTTACCAGGCGAAATTTTTCGTGTATTTTTTGGAATACATCGGCGATTTTTGGGTCAAAACGTTTGCCCGAGTCTTTTATTATGATTTCTACTGCCTGCTCATGTGTAAATGCGGGCTTGTACGGCCGCACAGAAATCAATGCATCATAAACGTCGGCGATAGCCATTATTCGCCCTTGTATAGGAATCGCAAGCCCTTTTATATTATGCGGATAGCCACTGCCGTCCCAGCTCTCGTGGTGGAACTCGGCAAAAAGACGAGCATTATGTAAAAACTCATCGTCGCCCGTGCGCTCGATTACGCGGTTAATGATGTCGGCACCATTGGAGGCATGATTTTTCATGCGAGAAAATTCTTCGTCGGTGAGTTTGCCCTGTTTGTTGAGGATGGTATCGGACACGCCGATTTTGCCAACGTCATGCAGTATGGCGCATATGCCCATCATTTCTAAATCCCAGTCTTTGATTTCTTCTATATACACCTCGTCGTCCTGCATGGCCTTGATTAGCACTTTTACATATTCCGACGTGCGCTCTATATGCCCGCCCGTGCCGCTGTCTCGGTTTTCTACCATGTCGGCGAGGATAAAAATCATGTTTTGGTGATTGCGTGCCAGTTTTTCGGTATGTTCTTTTATGAGGAGGTTTACGTCAATATGCAATTTTACGCGGTTAAGAAGCACGGGTGTAGAAAACGGTTTTGTCACAAAGTCGATTGCTCCGCTTTCGAAACCTCGTGCCTCTATTTCCGGCTCGCGTATGCCCGTCAGGAAAATAACGGGGATGTCCATATATTCTTTTTGTGATTTTAACTGCTCCAGCACCTGAAAGCCATCCATCTCCGGCATTTCGATGTCCAGCAAAATCAGATTTGGTTTTACCTTTTTCAAAATTTTAAAAAGCCGCTCTCCGGAGGGTATGGTCATAACATCATAGATGTCCTCCAGCCCTTCTTCTGCCTTGGATAGGTTGGTGTCGTTATCATCGACTACAAATACGGTTTTTCGCATTTTGTACACCTCCTACAGCCTGTTTCTTATTTTGTATTCCAGTATCTCTAAAATCAGCTTTTCTTGCTTTTCTTCCATATCCTTGAAGTCGAAAACAAAGCCGTAGTCGTAGTGATATGAGCGAGTGACGGTGTTAGGGCCGCTGCGCTTTAGTGTAGCGGGGATGAGATATATGGTGCCTGTATGCAATGTAAACTCCAGTGTAAACGGCGTATCTACAGGTGCGTCCAAGTTGTAATCACTAAAGAGACGTATGCCCCTTTTGCTAATGTCATCGGATAAGGAGTCACATATCCAGCCATTTGTATATAGCTTTTTGAAATCGTCTACATACTCGTGGATACGCACACGCAGGTCTATTTTTATGCGAAAATTCTTGCGCAGAGCCTCGTCCTTGATGGGCGAAATGCATTTGAACTCAATGGAGTCGTTTATTGCGTCCTTATTATCACTGATTTTTAAAATCGTAGACTTAAATGAATAGGACATATCGCTAAGTATAAAAATAACTTCCGGCTCTTTGTCTATAAATTTTTCTATGCTCTGCGAAATCTCGGGACAAACGATGTTATACATCAAATGGTCTATGTTGCCGTCAAAAATTCCGTCTATTTCCAACCCGTCATCAAATGTAAATGTAAACGTTGTGCCTCTGGGTACCTGATGGATGTACACTACGAGTCCCCCTTGTAAAAAGTTATACCTATTTTACAGGATTTTTTCTTGATGAGCAAGCGTGAATTAAAATTGATACAATTTTAAACAGTCCGATAAAACCAAAGATGGGATACACAAAAATTACAATATTGGAAAAGCCGATATGAGCCGCCAAAAAACAAAGCATACAAAGCACCGCAGCGGCTTTTACTTTGTTTTTGTATCCGCGTGACTCCAGCCATTGCAAAACTGCAAATGCATTGCAAGCCGCAGTGGTAAGTAATGCCGAAATAAGGACAGCAAGATATAAAGCACTAAAAACACTCCCATACTCACGCGCAATATGCAAAAACGGAATTTCTAAAGAAATAACATCTGCATAATGTAAAAATAGCGGAAGCGACATCGCAATCCCCAATAGTGTAATCACTCCGCCGCCGACAAGGCCGCCGACCATAGCGTCGCGTTTTGTGACCGCAAATTTAGATGTAGCGGCAAGCACGGGTACACCTGTCACGAGATTGTACGAGCCATACACAATAGCCGAAAGCAACCACGCCAATCCCATGCGTCCACCCCCTGCGAAAGAAGCAAAAACAGGAGAAGTATAGGCGAAAAAGCTGTAAAGTCCAATAAAAATCCCACCAAGTAACATAATCGGTGCCAGGACTAAATTTATTTTTACAATCCCATCAAGCCCAAAGCATAATACGCCAAACACAATAAGTCCTACGACCAACGCGCCCACAGAAAACGGCAAATAAAATGCTTGATATGCCGTGGCTCCCGCGCCTGCCAGCATTGCCGCAAACAGGCAAAACAAAAAGCCTGCCACACAGCCCTCCATAATCGGGCCGAGTCGTTTGCCAAAAATATGTTTCATAAATCCGCTGTATGTAGTGATTTCTTCGCGGCGGCAAATCGTAAGCACTGCCCAGCCCACCAACGCGAACAGAATCCCCGAGACAATCAATCCCCACATTCCAATCCGCCCAAATCCCACAAAATACTGCAAAAGCTCTCGTCCCGACGCAAAGCCCGCTCCCAAAAACACCGAGCCGTAGACTATGGCTATTTTTAGCCCATTGTTTAATTTCATGCCAATTTCCCCTTTTTAGCCAAAGCGATTTTTGCCCTGACCGAGTTTTTATATTGTATGTACTATATGCCGTGGGAATACCGCTGCGCGGGTGGTGGGTGATTAAATACAAAAACGTTACTTTTCCGGTTTTGACGTTTTGGTGTAAACCGGAAAAGTAACGCTATTCGGACACTACTCTTTGATTAATAGGGTTGCATATTTCGTTGGGTTTACGTAGGATATACGTACATACAAATTAATCAAACAGGTGATATTTTGTCAAAAGAAATACTGCAAAGGAGTAGTTTCCGTGAATAACGCTGCAATAAAACTTGATGGTAAGAAAATTTTAATAACCGGCGTGAGTCGCCCACTCGGCATTGGCGCAACATTAGCAAAACGATTTGCCGAAGCGGGCGCAACGGTTGCGATTCATGGGTTTTCAGAATATGATTTGACGGTAGGCGAGCAAAATTCAGCCACACCAAACGGCACAGAGTCCTTGTCAAAGCAATTGGCAGACAGCGGTTTAAGCGTTGAGCTAATCACTCCGTCGGACTTCACAAAAACAGGTACAGCCGTAGGAGTTGTTGAAGAAGCCGTTCAAAAACTGGGTGGGTTGGACGGCATGGTTTTGAACCATTGTTATGGGACAAAATTAAAAATGGGCGAGTGGACAGAAGAAAATTTAGACCCGCATTTCTCCGTCAATATACGCGCCTGTATGCTTATGATACAAACATTTGCAGCCCAAGCAAATCCAAATAAAACAAATGCTATTACCTTGTTCACCAGCGGACAAGCAAATAGTCCTATGTTTGATGAAGTGCCTTATTGTGTTGCAAAAGAAGCGGTCAGTAACCTTTGCCGCCAAGCCATGACAGACTTGGGGAAAAGGAGCATACGGATTAACTGTGTAAATCCCGGACCGAATGATACCGGCTATTATCCCGGTGATACGAGTAATTGGTGTACGCCAAACGATGCCGCAGACTTGGTATTATTTTTGCACAGCGATTATGCGAAGTGTATTACAGGTCAAATTATCGCAAGCGACAAAGGCGAAGGTTTTGGCGGCAATTTCGTATTGTAAACGTTTTTGGAGGGATTTATGGCTGACATAAACACCGAGCTTGACCCGATAGGACAATATTATGCATCGGTGATTACGCCAAAACACCCGGGGCAGTTTATGCTCTCGGCGTATTTGAAAGAAAAGGTTGAGCCTAAAATATTGCAACAGTCGGTGGATGATACTATGCGTCGGCTTCCGTTTTTGTGTGGTCGGCTAAAGCCTAAATTTTTTAGCTATCATCACGAGTTGTTATCTTCGCCGCCAAAAATTGTTTGGATGGATAAAATCGTCTCTGATTACACATTTACCGATTATTATAATAAAGGTGATAAGCATGTTTTGCGGGTGCTTTACGGAGAATGTCACATAACGCTCGAAGTCATCCACAGCATAGTTGACGGGCGTGGGCTTGCAAGGGTAATGCAAACGCTTTTGTCGCGATATTTTGAACTTTTGGGGCTTGATTTTGATAAAAGTGATGTGATTGACTGTTCTGACAAGTTTTGCACAGAGGAATGGGAGGATGCATATTTGCGTTTTTATGAGCCATCCAAAAAAAAGTCGGGACGAATAACAGAAGAACAACCCGAGTCCTATCACTGCAAAACAACAAAACCCATGCCTGCTCATATTATCTTGAAGTCGTTTGACCTTGCAGAAATAAAGCAGTCGGCAAAAGAGCATGACGCGACCGTATCAGAATATATGACTGCGCAAATATTTTTTGCAATAGCTGATGAAAGAAATGCAAATGGGAGCAATAAGCCCATCACTGCACTGATTCCTATTGATTGCAGAGCTTTTTTCCCAACAAAGACACTGCGTAGTTTTGTAGACAGCATCACAATCACCATGCCGGAAACAGATGACATGCATACAATGGTGGCGGGGATTCGTGAGCAGTTTGCAAAAATCACTGAAGGGTTTGTCCAAGAAAGTATTAACGAATTTCAGGGGCTTGCTAATAAGGGACGGTTTTTGCCCCGCGTAATAAAAAAATGGTGGTTGCGCCGCTTTGAGGGCAGTGAAGGTGGTGGCTTGACAACCACGTTTTCTAACCTTGGGAAGGTGCCGCTTCCACCCGAGGTCGAAGCGAAGGTCGAAAAAATAGCGTTTATCATTGATGCAGAGGAAGAGGATATGCCCATCACTTTTGCGAGTGCTACAGTCGGGAACACGCTTACGCTCGCAATTACCCTTTGCCAACGCGATTCGGGCACTCCATTTGACATTTTTTATTTGCGTCGTTCATAAAATTTTGATACATTTAATTTCGGAGGGATTGCAATGTATACAAATTTATTTGCTAAAGCGGGTTACAGTGAAGCAGAAATCGAAAAACGGCTGGGCGACATCGTGCGCATGATTTTTTTCGATGAAAACGAGCGATTTTATTTTGCCCAAGGAGACATGGGGTATTTTACAGACACGGGTAATAACGACGTGCGTACCGAGGGCATGTCTTATGCGATGATGATGTTTGTGCAAATGGGAATGAAAGAAGAGTTTGACCGCGTGTGGCGGTGGACGATGAAATATATGTATCATTACGAAGGTGATAACAAGGGTTATTTTGCGTGGTCATGCAAACTGAGCGGTGAACGCAACGCCCAAGGCCCTGCACCCGACGGTGAGGAGTATTTCGCGCTGGCGTTATTTTTTGCGTCGCATAGATGGGGTGACGGCGAAGGGATTTTTAACTACAGCGAATGTGCGCGTAGGTTGTTGCATGATTGCGTCCACAACCCACAGCCCATGTGGAATCCTGATAACAAGCTAATCAAATTTGTCCCAAATATGGAAATCACAGACCCATCGTATCATCTTCCGCATTTTTATGAGCTTTTTGCATTATGGGCTAACGAAGGCGACCGCATGTTTTGGGCAGAAGCGGCTAAGGCAAGTCGTGCTTTTATGCGTACTACACTGCATCCGGTCACGGGGCTTGCTCCGGAATATGCAAACTACGACGGCACACCACATGTGGGGATTAGGCATCATCATCTGTTCTACAGCGACTCGTATCGTGTGGCCGCAAATCTGGGACTTTCATACGAATGGACACGCGCACTCGGCGGCATAATGGATGAATGGGAAAGCGAAGCCGCCGACCGTTTGCAAAAATTCTTCTTCGAAACAAAAAAAGACAGCGATGATATAAATTACGCTCTGGAAATAGACGGCAGTCCCACAGATTTAAAGATACTGCACCCTGTTGGTTTGCTTGCCACAAACGCCGCCGCATCACTCGCCGCAAAAGGTGAATACAAGATGTATGCAGTCAAGAAATTTTGGGAGACACCACTTGCAGTGGGCGACCGCAGATATTATGACAACTGCTTGTACCTGTTTGCATTCCTTGCACTTAGCGGAAATTATAAGGTATTTATGCCATAAAAACACCAATGTGCGCATATGGTTTAGTAATAGACTTCTGGAGTGGATAGTGTGACAACAACTGAGCTTTTTGCAGGTGTTTCTTATAAGGTAATCCGACCGCCCGGCAGCGAAATCACGCAGGTAACATACGACTCACGCGAGGTAAGGGCAGGCGCGCTTTTTATCTGCCTGCGCGGGCTTACTGTAGATGGGCATGACTATATCAACAAAGCTACCGCCGCAGGTGCGGTTGCGATTTTAGTAGAGGGCGAATATAACGGAGATATAGCCGACGGCGTAGGGATTTTTTCTGTACAAAACACACGCAGTGCTATGGCATATATATCCGCCAACTTCTACGGCAACCCCGCACAAAAACTGCGCCTAATCGGTGTGACAGGCACTAACGGAAAAACAACCACCACATATTTTACAGAAGAAATACTGCGCCTATGCGGACGAAAGACAGGGATTATCGGTACAGTGGGGATTCGTGCCTTGGGTGAGACTATGGATATAGCTTTTGCGACTGCTACAACGCCCGACCCGCCCGAGTTGCATCGGATTTTTGCCGAGATGGTGCGGCTAGGTGTGCAGGATGTTATCATGGAGGTGTCATCCCATGCATTGGCATTGCTTAAAATGGAGGGTTTGACGTTTGAGGTCGGTGTTTTTACAAATTTGACACAAGACCATCTGAATTTCCATGGGACTATGGATAATTATAAGCTTGCAAAGGCGAAGCTTTTTGCGCAATCACGAAATGGTGTCATTAACACAGATTGCCCTTTTAGTAATGTCATGGTAGAGCATATGGGAGGGCGGCCGATACTTTCATATGGCATGAAACCATCTGCATTGCAAGCAATACATACGGAGTGTCGAGCCGATGGGTCAACATTTGTGTTGAGTGGCGAATCGTTTGATGTGCCTGTGAGCGGAAGATTTAATGTATACAATGCACTCGCGGCCATAGGTACGGCACGCACCCTTGATGTGGGAATGAGCAAAATCCGTGACGCTGTCACAAGTCTGACCGGTGTCCCCGGCAGAATCCAGGCTGTACCAAACAAACATGGGCTGGATGTTTTTGTGGATTATGCGCATTCTCCCGATGGGTTGGAAAATATAATAAACTCTATACGTGAGACCACAAAAGGCCGCGTTATTACATTGTTTGGATGTGGCGGCGACCGCGACAAGACCAAGCGACCCATCATGGGTAAAATAGCCGCGACACTTTCCGATTTTTGCATTTTGACATCCGATAATCCGCGTACAGAAAATCCATCGCAAATACTTTCGCAGGTGGAAGAAGGCGTAAAGGACACTTCTTGCGGGTACAAAATCATAGAAAATCGTCGCGACGCAATATTCGCAGGTATTAGTATGATGAATAAAGGCGATTCTCTCATCATAGCAGGCAAGGGTCATGAGGACTATCAAATAATAGGCGATACAAAGCATCATTTCGACGACTTTGAAACGGCAATGGAGGCATTACAATGAAGCTCGATATCCAAGAAATCGTAAAGGCAACAGGCGGCCGCCTTCTCGGCGATGTAATAAACCCCGTATATATCACCGCAATCAGTACCGATACGCGGAAAATCATGACGGGGTCACTTTTTATCCCGCTGGCGGGTGTAAGGGTGGATGGCCACGATTTCATAGGCCAAGCCGCAGAAAAAGGCGCGATTTGCGCCCTGACGGAGCAAGAAAGCGTAGCAAACGACATGGCAGTTCCGCTAATATATGTAAAAAGTACAAGACGCGCATTGATGGATTTGGCGGATTATTATCGCCGAAAGCATGACATAAAGGTCGTGGCAATCACGGGCAGTGCGGGCAAGACCACAACAAAAGATATGGTGGCGGATATACTTTCGTATAAATACAAAACAAAGCGCACCATCGGCAATTTTAATAATGACATAGGGATGCCGCTGTCCATTTTTCAGCTGGAAGCTGATGACGAGGCTTTGGTGTTGGAAATGGGCATGAATCATGCAAACGAAATCCATGAGCTAAGTCTCGTAGGTGTACCTGATATTGCAGTAATCACACATATAGGTGATGCACATATCGAAAATTTTGCCAACCGCGAAGGGATTTTGCACGCAAAACTGGAAATCGTTGATGGTCTGCGTGCAGACGGTTTGGTTGTGTTAAACGGTGACGACCCGCTCCTTGCAGGGGAAATTGCCGCAGAAAAGTTGCGCAACTTTAATGTCCTTTTTCCATCATCACCCAATATCGCAGAAGCCGAGCCGATAGGATTCCAAGAAACAAGATGTGTTTTCCGCTGGTTGGACAAAGAGGTAAGGTTGACCGTACCCATCCCCGGTTCGCATATGGTAATGAATGCATTGCTCGCCACCGTAGTGGGTCTGGAACTCGGAGTATCGCCCGAGCATATCACCGACGCTTTTAAAAATTTTACACCACCCGAAGGTCGTCTCAATATCTTTGACTTGGGCGACAAGACAATAATAGATGATGTGTACAATGCAAACCCTGCTTCTATGCTCGAAGCAATCAGGGTACTCTGCCGCAAAACTCCCGAAAATGCCCATCGCCGCCGAGTAGCAATACTGGGCGATATGAACGAGCTGGGGCATGTAGCCGAGGCGCGCCACCGAGAGGTAGGCGAGTATGCAAGAAAATCAGGCGTAGACCTGGTCGTGGCAATCGGTGAGCTGTCGAAGCATATGAGCGGTCACATGCACTTTGTCGTTTTGGATGAAGCTTTGGAAGTGCTTAGTGAAATCATACAACCCGATGATATAATATTAGTAAAAGGCTCACGCGGGATGAAGCTGGAGAGGATAGTACAATGGATGTCTCAATAAATGCGGCGGTGTACGCGGTACTTATTTCTTTTATAGCAAACTTGGCACTATGTCCGATGATGATACCGTCGCTGGTCAAACTAAAGTTTGGGCAGTATATACGTGATGACGGGCCTGCATCCCATCGCAAAAAATCAGGTACGCCTACCATGGGCGGCATTATGATAATAATCAGTTTTTTGTTGGGTGCTTTGGTTTTTATGCGCGAAAATCCTCATGCAATTGCAGTCGTGGGTGTGACAATGGCGTTTGGACTCATTGGATTTTTGGATGATTTTTTGAAAATAGTAAAAAAGCAAAATCTGGGACTAAGGGCATATCAAAAGCTGGCAGGGCAAATAGTTGTGTCTGTTGGATTTTTTATGTATTGGCGAACATTGGATGGTTTTACGAGCGAAATTCTAATTCCGTTTTTCCCCGCGCTTAGTTTTGATGTTGGGGTTTTGTTTCCCGTTTTTGTTGTATTTATATTTTTGAGTGCCACAAATGGGGCTAATCTGACCGATGGGTTGGATGGGCTGGCGGCAGGGGTCACTGCACTCATTGCCGTATTTTTTATGTTTTCGGCGTGGATGCTGGATTCGCCTGTGTTGCCTGTTACGGGTGCGGCGGTAGGGTCTTTGCTTGGATTTTTATTGTTTAATTCTCATCCCGCAAGGGTGTTTATGGGTGATACAGGGTCGCTCGCGCTTGGTGGATTTGTAGCGGCGGTCGCACTTATGCTTAACATGCCGTTGTTTTTGGTGATTGTGGCGGTAATCTATGTGGCTGAGACGCTGTCGGTGATTATTCAGGTAGGGTATTTTAAGATGACGGGCGGCAAGCGATTTTTTAAGATGGCTCCCATCCATCATACATTCGAGTTGTATTGGCCCGAAACTAAAGTCGTGGCTTTCTTTTATATTATTACGGCGATGGCTTGTTTGCTCGGATATTTAGCACTTATGGGGGTTTAAAATGTTTAGAGGCAAGAAGGTTTTGGTTTGTGGAATGGCACGCAGCGGGCAGGCGGCGGCCTTGGTTTTGCGTCAGCTTGGTGCTTTTGTAACTGCCAATGACCTAAAAACAAATATAGACTGGGAGTATGACCCCGCGGATAAGGGGATTAGTTTGCGATTGGGCGAAAAGCCCGATGATTTTATTACAGAATTTGACCTTGTTGTGATAAGCCCCGGGATTAGTATGTACGCGCCTTTTGTAAAAAAAGCAGAGGAGATGCATATACCGGTATGCGGCGAAGCGGAGCTTGCATATCGGCTTTGCCCTTGCCCGGTGATTGCGATTACGGGGACTAACGGCAAAACCACTGTGACCACATTGGTTGGCGAAATTTTGAAAAGGCATAACCCAAAGACTGTAATCGCCGGCAACATCGGCATTCCGCTCACATCGCTCATTAAAGGTTTGACAGAAGAACATATAGTGGTGGCAGAGATTTCGAGCTTTCAGCTGGAGACAATAAGCGCGTTTAAACCAAAAATAAGCGCGGTGTTAAACATGACGGAGGACCATCTGGACAGACATCTCACGATGGAAAATTATATTGCCGCAAAAAGTCGAATTTTCGAAAATCAAGGACAAAATGATATATGTGTGTTAAACTATGATAATGCCATAACTCGGAGTATGCGTCCACGCGCAAAAACATTGTTTTTCAGTGCGAAAGAAAATGCCGATGCGACCATACAGAATGGGGTTTTGACCGCTTTTGGCCAAAACATCTGCGGGATAGACGAAACACGAGTCATGCCCGAAAACGCACTGGCGGCGGCGGCGATAGCGATGTCGGCGGGGGTGCCTGCTCATATAGTCGCAGACGTTTTGCGCGAGTTTAGGGGAGTGCCGCATAGATGTGAGCATATTTTGACGAGTGGCGGCGTAGATTTTTATAATGACTCTAAAGCAACAAACACCGATGCGGCGATTAAGGCATTGGAGAGCTTTAGCAGCCGTCCCGTGGTTCTAATCGCGGGCGGATATGATAAGCAAACAGATTTTACTCCATGGGTAGAAAAATTCTGTGGCAAGGTAAAGTGTCTCATACTTATCGGGCAGACAGCAGAAGAAATCATCGCTGACTGCCAAAAACATGGGTTTTCTGATTACGAAAAGGCCGAGTCTCTCGAAGCCGCGGTCAGCCGTGCGCGTGAGGTCGCCTGTAAAGATGATGTTGTACTTTTTTCGCCCGCATGTGCGAGTTTTGATATGTTTAAAAACTTCGAAGAACGTGGTGAACTTTTTGCAAAGTATGTCAGGGGAGGTGAGTAGTAGTGGGAAGCCGATATGGCGCAGCACCGCAAAGACAAGATGACGACTATTACTACCCCGAGCGAGAACGCCTCGCCCGTCGCCCTCGTAAACCAAAGCAGAGCAACAAGGCCGCACCGCGTCCTAAGCTAAACATACATGTCGGAAATATAGACATCACCATATACCTTGTGGTGACTATTTTGGTACTTATCGGTGTTATTATGGTGTTTTCTGCGAGTTATGCCATGGCGGCAAATTCGAGAAGATTCGATAATGATGCGTTTTTCTTCCTGCGACGCAACGGTATGTTTGCCGCTGCCGGTTTTGTTGCTATGAATGTGATTTCTCGGATTAGTCTTGATATTTGGCGCAAAGGCGTTTGGATTTTATATGCCGGTTCGATTGGTTTGCTTGTTGCGGTTATCATCGGTGGTGAGCTGGTCGGTGGTGCTACACGCTGGCTCGAAATCCCTGTCATCGGTGCATTCCAACCCTCGGAGGTTGCAAAGGCCGCCGTTATCTTCCTCATCGCACATCTCGTTGACAAATACCCCACCGCTCTAAAGAGCTGGTTTAATACATTTATGTTTTCCGGCTTGGTTGCGGCTATTGTTGTTTTGGTTATTTTGCCGGGTGGATTCAGCTCTTCGCTGATTATTGCCGCCATAGGCTTTGGTATGATTTTTATTGCAAGTCCATATATTACACGGTTTTTTGTCATGGGCGGTATTGGAGTGGCTGTGGTCGCCGCATATCTCGGGATTACAGCATATCTCGGCACAGGCTTCCGCGGAGCGCGGATTACTGCTTGGCTTGACCCTTGGAGCGACCCGCTCGGCGTTGGATTCCAACCTATACAATCGCTCTATGCCGTTGCTACGGGTGGTTGGTTTGGACTCGGCATCGGGCAGAGTCGTCAGGCCTCGTTTATTCCCGAGCCGCAAAACGACATGATTTTTGCAATCATAGTGGAAGAACTCGGCCTCATAGGTGCGGGACTCATCCTCATACTCTTCGCCATCCTTATCTGGCGCGGGATTATTGTTGCCATGAAGGCTCCCGACACATTTAGCTCAATGGTAGCCATTGGCATTGTTTTTGCATTTGCATTCCAAACGATTATCAATGTCGGCGTTGTTACAAACACCATACCAAACACAGGTGTCACCTTGCCGTTTATCAGCTACGGCGGTACATCGCTGATGGTTAGTATGGGGCTGGCAGGGGTTTTGTTAAGTATTTCTAAATATTCTGCTATTAAGTAAAATTCACAGGGGGAATTTTTATGAAAAAATACGGATTTATTACCGCTTTTGCTTTGGCGGTTATTTTTATGAGCGTTTTTGCCTATGCGCAGTATACGCATGTTGTGCGGGTGGGGCTTAGGCATTTTGAAAATCGCGACAGTATCAATATCCGCAACACAAGCATTTTTGTGGGATATGGTGTAGAAGAAGGCTTTATGCCTGTGACAGAACTGCATTCCGCAGGCGGGTTTGTCCTGCGCAACAGTGGTGGTGCCATGCAGGTTTTGAGTGGTGGACAAGTTGTTTATAACTTTGCCGCAGGCTCGGCACAGCTCATGGCAAGCGAAGGCAATATCACTTTTGTAGAAAGCAATCAATACCGTGGTGTGATTGAGCTGATTCCCGGTGGCGGGCGGATTGCCTTTGTTGTAAATGTGCTTTCTATAGAAGAGTATCTGCTTGGCGTTTTGCCTTCAGAAATGTCGCCGAGTTTCCACCCCGAGGCTTTGAAGGCACAGGCGGTAGCTTCTCGGACATACACATTCCGCAGGATACAACAGGCAGAAAGTCACAGGATGCATCCCTTTGATTTATGTAACACTACCTGCTGTCAGTCATATACGGGCGTGGATAATGAGCATGACAATACATCCGATGCAGTATGGGCTACCTTTGGACTGATGCTTTTTTACAATAATCAGCCAATAATAGCGCAGTATTTTTCGTCCAGTGGCGGCGCGACAGAAAACTCGGAAGATGTTTTCTTCGAGGCTCGCCCCTATGCCAGAAGTGTAAACGAAATCGCAGAGCATAATCCCAGAATCTGGGACAGGACGGTGACATGGGCACAACTTACACAGGCCGCCGCTGCCGCAGGTGCGGGCATAGGCTCTGTGCATGGGATTTCCAAGTCGCAGATTTCCGCAGGTGGGCGCGTTTTAGAATTGACACTGCATGGTGCTAACGGTACATGGGCGGCACATCGCGATACATCCGGTGTGCGTGGCCTCTTCACCCCCATCGGCGGGGTTTTGCCAAGCAGATTTTTTACCATCCAAGGTGGAGTGCATACTACACCCACAGTTTCCGTAACAAGTGGCTGGTACTCCAACACCGCACCACTAAACTCACATCAGGCAATCGGTAGCAACGAAGCAGTCGCAACCGTACATTTTGGCTATGTATTTGATGGCGTTAATACAAGACGCATAAACTCATCACCCACCGTAGTGACAGGCGGCTCAGGCATCACAATCAACGGCCGCGGCTGGGGTCATGGTGTCGGCATGAGCCAAATGGGTGCCGAAGGCATGGCAAGAGAAGGATTTAACTTCATGGACATACTAAGGCATTATTATACAGGCGTGGAGATACGGTGGTATTAAGATTTGCATATTTCCGTTGCGATAAAACATAGCTCTCCGCGTTATACCCGACTTTTGAGACAAGCATATCTTTGTCGTATGGCGGTGGAGTATAGGTGTGGGAAACGATGTAGTATCCGTCATCTTCCCATGCTACATACATATGAAATTTTTGCAAAAACTCGGGATATTCTTCTAATGCAATGGCATTGTCGTAGATGATTTTTGCATGTGGAACACCTACGTAACGCAGATGCCACGGCTCGTAGATGATTTTTGTGATGTCTGTTTTGGATTTTTGGTAACGGATGATAAAGCCGAAGTTGTGACAGTTTTTTGCGAGCCAAAGCCCTGCTTCTGTTTCGGCAAAGGACTGCGAAAGCTTACCGTCGGTGCTGACATCCAGTGCAAGCCCAAGTTGATGTTCGCTTGCGCCGGGATATTGGATAGAACGTGATGTGAGGGCTTCTGCTTCTAAGTGGGAATGCCCTTTTTTCAAAAGCTCTTTGACTCGTTGTTCAAAAATGGCACGCTGATAAGAATGCGCACGATACGCACTTTGTAGTCGCAATCCATAAACTCCGTCGGCCTCCATCGCTTTTTGCATTTCTATGAATGCGTCACGCGCAGGCTCACGAAGCTCCACACCTTGTAGCTTTACAAGGTCGTCAGGGCGGAAATCGGCGGGCAGAGGATTTTCACGATTAACAAGCCACAAAAAA